>JBDSEC010000190.1:0-7508 GCA_039920205.1 Pyrinomonadaceae bacterium | reverse complement strand
GATCCGTTTTATCCGTGAAAATCCGCGGCAAACTTTCTTTGTAATTCGGACCTTTGATTCGCTACCGAAGCCGCACAACAATTCCGCCTTCAGATCTGCGTTTACCTGCGTAGAACTACAGTTATTTTTGCATTGTCCTCTAGGCTTTCGTGTGTTCGATGTCGACGTTGATCGACTGCCACTTGCCTTGCTGGAATCGCAGGAAGCTAAGCAGGCAACGCGTTAGGTGGCCCGCCAGGATAGCCAGCCAAATATGCAGCGGCCGCAGTGTCGTCAGCATCGAGATAACGAAACACGACCCCAAGGGCAATACAACTTGGGAAATCAAAGAAATATACAACGGCCCTTTGGTGTCGCCCGTACCCTGCAGCCCGCCGGTAAAAGCCAACGCGGTCGAGATGAATAGACCCGAAACGCTCAGCACGCGCAGAAGCTGAACTCCGATCTCGACGACCGCCGGATCCTTCATGCCAAAGATCCCTAGCAGTTGATGCGGAAAGAAAAAGAAGAAGATCCCAACGAACGTTGCGCCGGTCAGGCCGATACGCGCGGCGGTATAAACCGCGTCGCGCGCGCGTTCGGGATTTCCCGCACCTAGGTTTTGTCCCGCGACCGCCGCCGATGCGCCCATCAGCGCATTGGACGACCAAGTTACCAACAGAAACAACTGCCCATATGCCACCGAGAACGACGCCTGTGCGGCCGAAGCTTCGGCCAGCGTGCCCATAAAATAGAACATCAATACGCCGCCGACATTCATGGCGACTCCTTGAATACCGGCGGGCAAACCAAACTTGAACAATTGCCGGATGATCCGCCAGTTCGGCGCGTAACCTCCCTTAGGGAAACTCACGACCCAACCGCCGCGCACCAACCGCCAGATCGAATAGGCGCCCACCAAACCAGTTGCAATGCAGGTGCCGAGCGCGGAACCCGAGGTACCAAAGGCCGGGATCGGTCCCAGGCCGCGGATCAAGATGATGTTAAAGACCAAATTCAGCACGGTCATCGCGACGCCGAGGATCATCGGCGTGCGCGAATCGCCCGCCGAGCGCAAAGCACCGGCCAGAAGGAAGTAGATCAGCAGCCCCCCGCTGCCCACGAACATGATCCGCAGGTAGGGAAGTGCTTGGGCGGTCACGCCGGCGTCGGCGCGGACCAAGCGAAGCAACAGCGGAGCGCAAAAATACCCGATCGGCGCCAGGATGCCTAACGAGATGAACATCGCCGTCAAGAATCCTTGATAGACGGTGCGGTTAACTTTTTCGCGCTCGTTGGCACCGGCAAAGCGAGCCACTAAGACGCTCATCCCGATAAATACCGACGAGATGAACACGATCACGACCAGGAAGATCTGCCAACTGACGCCGATCGCCGCGTTGGCCTTATAACCGATCAGGCGGCCGACCAAAACGTGATCGACCATTCCTTGAAGTCCACTGACCAGATTGGCCAGGATCGATGGCCAGGCGATCTTCCAGACGGCCCGGGTCAGCGGCCCTTCAACGATCGAACGGTCAAGTTTGGGTGGAGCTTTCTTTGACGCCGGGATCGCCAGTGCCGCGTCGTCAAAATCAGAATCAAGTATCGCTGCGTCTTCCATGGGATATTAATGCCAAATTAAAAAGCAAATACTGTGAACGGTAAAAAGTTAGTACGCAATCGGCGGCGAATTGTTCACGCCACGGGTTCGCCGTCACGGTGCCAAACGGGTGGCAATAACCGGCGGCGGCCGTCCGCGGACCTAGTTACATCGGCATCGCCCAGGTCCACTCGATCCCAAAGCTTGCACGTCACTTGCTTGTGCGATTGATCCAAACCCTCGCAATAATTGGTGTAGTTGCAACGCCGAACCTCACCGCCATGACCGGCGCGCACTTTGCGAAACCAATCCGGGTCGGCTAACGCCTGCCGCGCCAAGCCAAGGATATCGGCATCGCCGCGTTCCAGAACCGCCTCGGCTTGGTCAAAGGTCGTTATCCCTCCGGCGCCGACCACCGGTGTAGCGAAACCCGCAGCATTGATCGCGTCTTTGATCTGCCGCACCAACGGGATGTTTCGGCCAAACGGCCCGCGTTCGTCAGACAGGGTCGTGGGCATGCATTCGTATCCGCTTTGGCCGGTGTAGGGGTAAACCGCTTGGCCAACCTTTGGCGGGCTGGCGTCTTCGAACTTGCCGCCTTTCGAAACGGAGATGAAATCGAAACCAGCGCGGGCAAATTCGACGCCGAAATAGACCGCGTCTTCGATACGATTCCCGCGGTCGATCACTTCGTCACTTAAGTACCGAACGCCCACGCAGTAATCGGCACCCACGGTTTCGCGTACCCGCTGATAGACCTCCAGCGGCAGCCGAACGCGTTCTGCGCGCGGCCCGCCATAACCATCCGTCCGGTTGTTACGCGCGCTCAGAAACGACGCCATCGTGTAGGCGTGCGCGTAGTGCAATTCCACGCCGTCAAATCCAGCCTGCTGGGCGCGTCCCGCCGCGGCGGCGAAGAAATCCGGCAACACCTGCGGTAGTTCGCGAATATGCGCCAACTCCAAATCGGTCACGCGTTCGCGATAACCGAAACGAAGCGCCTCCAATTCGCGCTCATCCAACACGCGATCTAAAAGGTCGTCAGGGGCCTCGGCGAGGAAATCACGCAGGACATCATCTTCCGCTGTGACCCACGCCTCGTCCCCGGTTGCGCGCGCCAGCACCTCGCGATGCCGCTCGCCGGGCGCAAAGAAACGCGCAAAGTATTTTGTCTTTTCCGGCCGGCGCTTGACGCTCAGAAAATCGATGATCTGGATAAAGAGTTTGGTGTGGCCGTGACTGGCCTTTCGTACCGCGTCGACCAGTTCGGTTAGGCCAGGCAAGAAACGATCGTGACCAATTCGCAGGAGTGGCCCGCTCGGAATGTCGCGTACGCCAGTGGCTTCGACTACGACCGCACCGGGCTCGCCGGCGGCAAATCGACCGTACCAATCTAGATTATCCTGCGTGACGAATCCATCGTCGGTTGCACGCCAGGGGACCATCGCGGGCACCCAGGTGCGCGAGGCTAAAGTAAGGGGTCCTACCGTGATAGGTTGAAACAAACGCGAGCGCGCCGCCACGTCTTGGGTGGGCCAAGTCGTTTCCGGCAACGGATGCTTGATCGGATGTTTGAATTTCCACATGGGAGAGTGGCGTCGCGACTAGTCGCAGGCCAGATTTACCAACGTGCGCACGGAAAGACCCGATGCCCCTTTAGGCGCATAGGACCGACGTTCGTCATACCAGGCCGTACCCGCGATATCAAGATGCACCCACGGAGTGTCGCCCGCGAATTTGCTTAGCAGCAGCGCCGCGCCCGTCGCGTCCGGCCGGCCGCCGTAATTCTTGAAATCGGCGATGTCGCTTTCGATGCGTTTTTTGTAATCGTCGTTGACGGGCATGCGCCAGACCTTTTCGCCCGCGCGTTCCGAAGCGGCCGTTACGGCGGCCGCCCACTCATCGTTGGTGCTGAATAGACCAGTACGAACCGTACCCAGGGCCACGATGATGGAACCGGTCAAGGTCGCCAGATCGACAATGCGCGTCGCGCCCAATTCTTTCGCATAGGCAATTCCGTCAAGCAACACCAAACGGCCTTCGGCGTCGGTATCTATCACTTCGACCGTGAAACCCGCCAACGATCTAATGATGTCGCCCGGTTTGATCGACTTTCCCGAGGGCATATTTTCGGCCGCGGGAACAATGCCGATCACCCGGCGATCGGGTTTCAACTGCGCGATCGCCCGCATGGCGCCCAAAACGGTGGCGCCGCCGGTCATGTCGGATTTCATCTCCCACATGTCCAAGCCATGCTTGATCGAAATGCCGCCCGTATCAAAGGTGATGCCTTTGCCGACAAAGGCCAGCAGTTCATCGTCTGCTGGGGCCGTTTCCGGTTCGTACCGCAAGACGATCAATGCGGGTAGTTCTTCGGAACCTTTCCCAACGCCCCACAATCCACCCATTCCTCGTTTTTGGATTTCGTCGCTGTCTAACGATTCCACGATCAAGCCAAACTCCGCGGCCATTGTCGCCGCGCGGCGCGCAAATTCCTGCGGGGGTAGGGAAGCGCCAGGCTCGTCGGCCTGATGACGCGTCCAATTCGCGGACTCGCCCACGATGGTCGCGGTCCGGACCACATCCGCCGCCTCCGGGTTGGCCGTAACGATCGTCATTCCATCCAGCCTGGGTTGTTTGCCTTCGGCCTTCTTATAGAAATTATTCTCGTAAACACCCATGACGGCGCCTTCAACCGCGGCGGCCAGATCATCCGTCGATTCGTGTCCGGCGGGCATCACAAAAAGGAGGCGTCCGGTTTGCGCGCCGCGCGCCACACGCACGGCCGTGCCCGCGGCGCGATGCAACGTATGCCGTCCCGCATCCGCGTGATCGCCGCAGCCGATCAACGCGATGCGGCGGCCTAACGTTCCAGAACTCGTTTGATGGACCAGTCGTGACGTATCATCGTCACCGGCGAATTCGGTTTCCGTTAAAAGTGCGGCAATTTGGTCAGCGCCGTCGAATTCGGAAAGGCGCGGCGCATCCGCAAACACACAAAACGCCACGATATCGTCTTTACCGGCGTCCGCAAGTTTTGCTGTCAACTCAATTTGCAATGATTCGCTCATCTTTTTGTTCTGATCTAACTGATCCTTTAATGCATTACCGGTCGCTTAACCATGCCGCCGTCCACATCGCTTTGCGGGTAGACTATAATAAACGCGCTCGGGTCGATCTCTTTCACCGTATTTTTGACCGTACCGATCTCTAGCCGGTGACGCCGCGACGAAATTCGCGAATGATCGTACGTCGCACCACCTCGCTTTTAAAGCGGCTGGACAGCAGAAATCATTTCAACCCGAGGCCGGTCGACTACATACCGATCACGGTCGGCGGGAAATGACCCACCTCGCGTAGAAAAGACTTCATCCATCAAGCATAACCAGACATTGGCGAAGTATCAAATAGGGGTATACTGCTGCCCCAACTTTCCGTTACCGGAGGCAAAAATTGAACTCATTGCTTAGATCATTCACGCGCCGGCTGGCGCCGGTACTCGTCTTGCTTTTAGTGGCGCAGATCACGGTCTTTGGGCAGACGGCCAAACCCGAGTGCTTGGTCAAGCTGACCCTGCTGCAGGTGAATGATGTTTATCAGTTTGCGCCGGTCGAACGCGGTACCGAAGGCGGTCTGGGGCGATTGCTTACGTTACGTAAGAAATTCAAAGCCGAATCGCCGAACTTACTTTTTCTCTTGGCCGGTGATACCATCGCGCCTTCGGTGGAATCGAATCGGTTTAAGGGCAAGCAGATGATCGAAGCCTGGAATGCCATCGGATTGGATTACTCCGTGTTCGGTAATCACGAATTCGATTTCGGCCCGGATACTTTGCGCGAACGGATGAAGGAGTCTAGCTTTGGCTGGTTGGGCGCCAACGTGATCGTAAGGAAGACCGGTAAGATCTTTGCCGACCTGCCGCCCTACGTGATCCGCGAATTCGGGGGCGTAAAGGTGGGCATCTTTGGCATCGTGCTGCGGGAAACCGCCGTGACCTCGAAACCGGGCCCGGACTTGGAATTTCGCGATCCCTGCGCTATCGCGCGGCCGATCGTCAAACAATTGCATGCGAAGGGCGTGCGCACGATCATCGCATTGACGCACCTGTCGATGAGTGAAGACAAGGCTTTGGCCAAGTGCGTACCGGTCGATGTGATCATTGGCGGCCATGAACATACGTTGCTGCAATCATCGTCCGCGGGAACGCCGATCTTTAAGATGACCGCTGACGCGCGCGAAATGGGCCGGATCCAATTGAACCTGAATCCACGGACGGGGAAGGTCGAAAATATCGATTGGCAGGTGATCAAAGTAAATTCCACGACCGCGGATGTTGATCCGGAATTCACCGCGGCGATGAGCAAGTATGAGGGGATGCTCAGCGATCTAGCGGTGCGGATCGGCAGCACCTCGGTTCCACTGGACGCGGACAGCAAAGGCAACCGCACGCACGAGACCAATGTCGCGGATCTCCTGGCCGATGCCATGCGGCAGTCGGTTGGTGCGGATGCCACGTTGCTGAACGGCGGATCGATCCGGGCCGATCTAACGTTTGAACCGGGTGAACTTACGCGACGGGATATAGCCTCGATCTCGCCGTTCGGCGATCCGATCTACAAACTCAAGATGAAAGGGTCGGTCTTGCGGGCGGCGCTGGAACATGGGGTGGCGCGCAGCGCCGAAGATAGCGAGCCCGGGCGTTTCCCGCAGGTGTCGGGGGTCCGCTATAAATTCGATGCGACTCGCCCCGCGGGTTCGCGGCTGATAGACGTTACGGTGGCTGGCGTTCCGCTGGACGACAACCGGGATTACACCGTGGCGGTCACCAAATTCGTTTCCGAAGGTGGCGATGGTTATGCCATGTTCAAGCCGCTGATACCCATGAACAAGAGCGACGCCCCGACGGTGCCCGATGTTCTGCGCAATGCGATCACCAGTGGATCGCCGATCGCGCCGAAAGTCGACGGCCGCATCGAACGGGTGGACGCAAAAGGGGACGCGAAAACGGATCCCTGCCCACCCAAATAGCATTCATGTTTAGATCGGCATCAACCCAACCCGACCGTGAAGAAGCGATGGAACTATTTCATCGCGCCTTTGCCGCGCAGCAAGCGCACGATTTTCTGCGCGCGGTTGAACTGTACCAGCGCTCGATCGAGGTCTGCCCGACGGCGGAAGCGCATACCTTCCTCGGCTGGGTTTACAGTTTTCAAGACCGTTATGAAGAGGCGATCGAAGAATGCCAAAACGCGATCATCGTCGACCCGGATTTCGGCAATCCGTATAACGACATCGGAAGTTACCTGATCGCGCAAGGAGATTGGTGGGGCTGCGTAAAGTGGTTCGAACGCGCCTTACGGGCGCCGCGTTATGAAAGTTACGTCTTCCCGCATTTCAACTTGGGCCGGGTTTATGAGAACCGCCACCGATTCTTGGATGCAGCGCGGCACTATCAATTGGCCTTAGAGGAAAAGCCGGATTATAAGGCGGCGGCGGAAGCGGTAGCGCGGAACCAAGCCCGGCTGAATTAGTTTACGTATTTGACTTGGGTCTATACCACCCGCGGTAACGCTTGGGCATCATAGCCAAGCGTATGCAGCGACACTGACCGATCGAACTTGTTTTTCCATAACCGTATGAATGATCTGCTTTCTCGAACTATTCTTCTCTCCTTCGCGATCTTAACGGTTGCAGTGTGTGCCTCCGCTCAGGGTACCAAATGCACTTTGCGTGTGGCCGACGTCAAACCGGCGCCGGAACTGCTGGGTTTCAAGTTGGGCATGCTCTCGGACGATGTCTTGGCCCGGGAACCCAACATCGAAATGGCCCGCAAGGACAAGTTGGGGTTTTCGGAAACCAGTTTTTCACCCGATTTCAATCCCAAGATAGATAAGGCGAAATACCCCAACGTGCGAACTGTGTCGTT
>JBDSEC010000189.1:0-7887 GCA_039920205.1 Pyrinomonadaceae bacterium | reverse complement strand
GGAAAAGTTTGCCCGCCGAAAGCAACGCCGCCGTAGGTTAGACGCGAGCGTGCCGTTCGGGTTGCCGACCGGCGGGCAAAGTCGGCTAGACCCCACCCTCGGGTCGCCATTCCTGCCATTTTGGTGGGTCGGGTGGTGTTTCCAAATGGTGCGGATACTCCGGGAAAACGCGTCGATAAGCAACGGTCCAAGCGGCATGGATCAAAGGCATCACGAAATATATCCCGATGCCGCAAACCATCATTCCCCCTAAGAACATCAGCCCGCAAAGCAAAGTCAGGCCCACGGCGCCACCCAAATTCCCTCGAACGGCCTGCGCACTGACCTTTATTGCCTCCCAACCATTCAACTTCCATTCAACCACCAAGGGAAAACTAAAAATGCAGATCAGATGGGTGATCGAACTCACGAAAACAACCAACAACATTACAAGCCAAAATCCTCCGTACAAGTACCCAAACATTTCATCTGGCCGCCCTCCGCGTTCCGGCCGATACACCGTAAAGAGAAGGAACAATGGAAGGTAGGCCACCATTGAGAGGATAAAGATGGGCAACATTTGGATCAATCCGGCCAAGAAGGCCGGGCCGAAGAAACCAAATCCTTTAAAGAGATCCGAGAACTCAAATGGCTCGCCGCGCTTGAGCGCCAGAAAGCAGTAAGCGATACCACACATCATCGGGCCATAGAGAATATATAACGGCGCCGATCCGGCGAGCAGCAGTCCCACGAAATTGATCCCGACCAAAACCCAATAGCGGTCTCCGATCAGCACCCGGCCTTCGCGAACGCATTCGACTGGCCGTATCACGCCGGTCTTAAAGGTTGGGATCCGTGGGGAAGTATTCATTTTAAAAATAACGCGTCATTCATCTAAACGAGCGAATTAGAGGAGAATTAATTTATCGCGCTCCAAACGTAGTGGAAACGCTGCTCGCTTCCGGAAAAACTTTTCGATAGGCCACGACCCAAACGCCCATCGTGATCGGTATCAGAAATATCCCGCCGACAAAACAAAGGAGCGAGCCCGTCAAACCTAAGAGAATGTTAATACCGACGATCCCAAGGATCCCACCGATATTGGCCATTGCCGCACGGGCGCTGAGCTTAACGGCATCCAACCCGTTCATTTCACGATCCACCACCAAACCATATCCAAACACAAAAAAGCCCTGCAGAATCACCGAAACGAAAGTGACCAACACGATGTCCGCGCCCATGCTGATAAAAAACGTCGGCGTGTAAATGTCCATCGGGTTGGCGGCGCGGCCGCGGGGGGCGCTCAACGCATTGGTCATCGTTAAATACATCATCCAGCCGATATACGGTATTTGAATGAACATCAATGGGATGACCTGAACCAACGCCACGATAAAACCGGGCATGAAGAATTCGAAACCCTTGAACAGGGTGTTGAATTCGATCTCTTCGCCGCGCAGTACTTTCAAATAACAGAGAAAGATCCCGCACATCATCGGACCCAGTAACAAGCCGAACGGACCCATGCTGCCAATGATGACGCCAACCAGCGTGATCCCCAGCATAAGCCCGTAGCGCGGCTTGACCAACGCCCATGATTCTCGAAAACATTCGACTGGCTGGATCGCACCACGATTAAATTCCATGTACGGTTTCTCCTCATTCCTTGGATGAGTTTAACCTGCACGTTTACGCAACGGCAAAATCTTTTTTCGAGATGCAGCGCAAGCAATCATTTTTGTGGCAGGTCGTTGCCCTCGATTAGACAGACCAACAACAACAACCCGCGCGAATTATTTTAAGAGTTCCGGCCAAGAGGTCCCAGCGGAGGTGGTTCTGTCAGTAAGTCCACGATAGAGGTTTGAGTGTCGAGCTATATTTCTTCGAGATTTTCCAGTGAGCCAACTTGCCTACTTTCTCATCGCCACGCCCGGAGGAGGCATACCGCGCGTTCTAGCGCCGGGTGCGGGCGCACCGCTTTCACTGCCAACACGCGTGCGCAAGAGTGCCGGGTCGACGTTCTTTAACTCGTACAGGGTCTGGTAGATGCCAGGTTTCTTAACGAGGACATCGTGAGTTCCTTGATCCGCAACGCGGCCCTGATCAAGAACGATGATCCGGTCCGAGACGGCGGCGACAAAGTTAAGATCATGGCTGATGCAGATACAGGTACGGCGATCGTTGCCTTGCGCGTACTCGCGTATAACTTGGATTAAACGATTTCGTTGGTCGGCGTCAAGATTTTCCGTGGGTTCGTCGAGTAGAAGCACTTCCGGCTTACGCAAGAGACAACGCGCGAGAGCAATAAGACGCTTCTGACCGCCCGATGGCACCTGGACGTCAATGACTGTGTCATAGCCCTGTGGCATCCTTTGCAGATCCACAATGACGTCATGGATGTGCGCGAGATTGCAGGCTTCTTCTACCTCTGCGTCGGTCGCGCCTTCCTTTCCCAATCGGACATTTTCGCGGATCGTGTCTTTGAGGAAAAACGGGAACTGTGAAAGCTTCGAAACTTGTTCGCGCAACGAGCTGAGTGTGACATCGGCTATGTTCTCGCCTTCGATATGTATGACTCCGGTTTCCGGATCCAGGAAACGCAGAATCAAATTCATGATCGTAGACTTACCGCATCCGATCGGACCGACGAAGGAAACCGTTTCACCTTCTTTTATGTCGAACGAGAGGTCGTTCAGAACTTTCTGCGTAGGCGAGTAGCCAAATACCACCTGTTCAAAATTGATATCGCCGTGAACTTTTCCCAGATCCCGAGCATTCGGTTTTTCTTTTACTGACGGCTGGGTGTCCAACAATTCGTAGGTCGCAACAACATTCGGCACTTGCGATTGATATTGAGTATAGGTTGCGATCAGCCGCTGTACGACACCGAACATCTGCGGGACCATTTGCACGAAAACGATGACGGCGGCCAGGGTCAAACCAAACCGTGGATGATAAATAATACCAACAACGAGAACCAGAGTTGTACTAAGCGCAATAAAGATCTGTGCTCCACTGTTGCTAAATCCCATCCAGGCGAGCATGCCGGCGGAATTCTTGGCCGCTATTTTTGAGGCTTCCCGGAATCGGCTGCTACGCCGGGCCTGCGCATTAAAGATCTGAATATCCGAGATACCGCTGATCGTCTCTTCCAATTCGGCGCCCAGCTCGCGACCGCTCATCGCCAGGCCGCGAGCAGCCTGTTGCATCTTACCACTGGTGTAACGAAACAAAAGCAGTACTAGAGGTGAGAGCAAAAACGAAACCAACGCCATTTGCCAACTAAGCGCAAGCAAGTAGCCCAAGACGATCAACAATACAACTACATCGATCAATGGCGATAGGAGGACTTGCGTTAGCAGGCGCTGAACCCCGGCCGCTTCCGACAGCACGCGTTGCATTAAGGCACCCGTTTGCCCACCGGTAAAGAAATCCAACGAGAGCGATTGCAGATGGTCATAGACCTGCTGTTGAACGCTTCTCAGCAGCCTAGCTTCCAGATGTGCCAGGACCCACGAACGGGCAAACGAGAGCACTTGGGAAAGTATCAGAGCGCTGGCCCAGACGATGACTACGGTCTTAAGCGTCAACGGCGTAGCTATCCAGCCAAGCCCATGACTGGCCAGCCAGCTGGTGTCGGTTTTGCCAAAAAGCGGAGCCGCCGAGTCCCAAAGGCCCGTGGTTGCTGGTGCGCCCGCACCCGTCATGCCTGACGGTTTGGGCCCGGACTGTGGTCCAAGAATTTGAAAAATGGCGGAAAACGCTACGCTGACGACAAAGGGGAAAAGCGTCACCATTAGCGAGAGCAACATCACCACTCCGGTTAGTGATTTGTGTTCACGCAGTAACTTTAAAGCACGACCGATATACGGTCGCGCGTTCATTCTTTTATGTGGAGATCCTGGGGGCTGCGTCCGAGGCTTGGACATAGTTGGTGTCCTTTGGAAAGGGCGATGAAAAAGCAGATGCCAAATGCTAGAGGTCAGACAATAGCAACCGCCCGACAACCAGATTCTGGCCTCTGCTCTTTCAAAACAAAAGGTGGGCTTACTAGTCTTCGACCGCTTGCCCGCCTTCGACGCTGTGGGCTACTAACAGTACCACCACACGTACACGCAGTTTCCGTAGCCATCGCATTCCCAGGCATAGCATATGTCCTGGTTGCCATAGGCCTGCACTTCACCGCCGGTCGATCCTGCTCTTGCGACCGACGTTGCCTCGTCACGGGTTCTGTTTTCTTTCTTCGGGAACATCTTGCCCGCTTGCTCCGGAGACAGTGCGAATTGCGCAAGTTGATCGTCCGGAATATCGTACAAGGTTACACTTTGTCCATCTGGTTTGCTAACAATAGCCATAATTTTCTCCTTCTTTTCTGTTAGAACAGGTTTAGAACTCCTTAAGGTTTACCCGCTTCTTTGGCGGCCTTAGTGCTTGACGTGCTCACTTGACGACTGCCCGAAGCGAGTTCCGGCTGGCCGATTAAAATCCCCCGTTTTCTCGTTGGACTACAAAGTGGGGACGAAAGTGGTTATCTTGCGTCCGCGTCATCCAATTTGTCGAACCTACATCCGATTGACGCGACGGCAAAATATTTTTGCGCGATCTCAACCAAACGATCTTCCGAAGTAACCTGAGCCCAGCTCAAAACGGGCAAGTTCACAAAGCCTGCCGTACGAATATGATTAACGCGGACGCATCCTAACCGCCGAACGGTCAATAAGCAAGTCCGTTCGCGCTCAAACACTCCTCAAGTATCGCTTGCAGTTTGATATCTTCGACTGAATGGCCCGCCCAACAAACCCGACCGTTCCGATCAATAATGACCAAAGTGGGAAGACCGTTGGCCCCGTAAGTTGCCTGCGGGCGCTCGTCTTCCATTACGCCGGCGCGAAAGTCCAGTCTATGTTCCGCCAGTGTGCTGCGGATCAGATCCAATTCCTGGATCCGAGCTTCGACCGAACCGCCCAGCGACATATAGAACCGCGTCAGCGCCACAACCTCTAGGCCGCGGCCGGAATATTGTTCATGAATCCGGCGCAGCTTAGGAAAACTCTCTCGGCACGGTTTGCACCAGGTGGCCCAAAACTCCAAAATCGTAACGCGACCCCGTAGTTCTGTCAAAGTTGTGGGTTCGCCCTGGACCCACTCGGCGATATCAATCGCCGGTGCATCCTGGCCCAGCAGGGCAACTTGGGCCGCGCGATCACGAAGTAGCGTCAATCCGCCGTTTGCCGAACGGGACTGGTCAGGTGTTCCCCCGGCACGCATTATCTCCGCGATCTTGGAAGCAAAGGCAACCTCATCATTAAGCAAAGACTGGGCCTGCTCCTTTTCGCCGGTTCCAAGATAACTGTCGGCCAGCATCCTCACCAACTGAATGCGCGTTTGAAATTCGACCTGATAGGGTGTGGCGCGCGCTGCGTTCAGGGCCACTTCCCATTCGATGCGAGCGTCGACCCGTTTGCCTTCAAGGTCTAACGCCGAACCTCGGCTAAGCCGCGCCGCTATCATAGCTTGAGCATTCTCGATGACATCTTCCATTTGCTTGATAAGCCTCTCGTACCGCTTAATGCCACTACGTGGACGCGTTGGGCGCGGCGTTTTGCCTCAACGCCTCCGGACATTGGCCACAATTCAATGTACAATGAGGTTTCGTCTCTAACCGTGCCGCAGGCGGGTTGGCCAATTAGCCTGCCGCGCATTTCGCGTACCAGAGCGGGAAAGGTCAGTTGGGAATTATCGGGCCACCCGGCAGTTCGTACTCCTTTTACGGCTGAGAATAATATCATGAATATATTTGATTCCGATTCGCCAAACGACGTAACGGGCCGCGGTGCACGATATGTGCAGCATTTGAGCGAGGCCCTCAAGTCCTTTGAAACAGCCAGCACCCTTTCGACACCACTATTAGGGCCAATCGAGAAATTACTGCGACTCGCGATGCAAGAGGCCGGCGGTGCTGCTGCTTCGGTGCTGGTGAGAGATCATGACCAAGGCGGCCTGCGGTTTCTGGTTGCCCTCGGCGACGTAAGTGAGAAGCTTAAATCCATTCGTATCCCTCAAGGTAAGGGTATCGCTGGCCTGGTCATGATGAGCGGACAGCCCATGGCACTGGGAGACGCGGCACACGAAGGATCTTTCTGGTCCGAAGCCGACAAAAAGACCGGATTCAAAACCGTCACCCTGATGGCGACGCCCTTGCGCGCGGGTGACGAGATTGTCGGCGTACTGCAGTTCGTCAACCGGCCGGGCGCCCCGCCTTATGCGCCCTTTGCACCGGACGAAATGGATACTGCGGCAGAGTACGCTGAATCGATCGGCAAACTGGTGCAGGCATATGAAGTGGCTACTTTGGTTGAATCGATGTTCGAACAGTGGGTAAAGGACGCGGCTGCAGCACCGCCTGGCCAAAGCACTACGAACTCCGGACTACGCGCTTGGTTAAAGGAAACTCCGATCTCGGCTGATTACCGTGAACTGGTACTGCTCGGCATGACGGTATATGAGATCGCCGGCCTCGGGGCTGCACAGCGCGAGATGTGCCTGGAGGTGATGGAAGCACTGGCGCGATTTTCGGCGAAAGAGTCCGCCGGTCGTGCCTCGTATCTTGGATTTTGAATTCAAATTCATTTTAGCTTCGCCGTCTTTCTTTGAGGAGGTTCCACGCATGGCGCAATCTGACGCCGCCACTAATTTGGCCAATTTGTCTGAAGACTTATGGTCGACTTTTATCCCCGATTCGACCTGGCAATCGCGGACCGGGCGGGGCGTCAGCGTTGCTATCGTCGACAGTGGCATCGACAGCCAACATCCCGCATTGTTGGGAAAAGTCAGTGAATCGGTGGAAGCGGTTGCTGAAGGTAGTAATATCGTTTTCCAGCCCTCGACCTCAGGCGATCAGGCGGGACATGGTACGGCTTGCGCCGGGATCGTCGCCAGCATCGCACCCGATGCCGATTTTCACAGTGTCAAAGTGCTGGGACCAAATGCTTCCGGATCCGGCACGATGTTCCTGGCGGGATTGGAATACGCTATCAAACATAAGATGAGGGTCATTAATCTTTCGCTGGGTACCACCAAAAGTGAATTTTTCGCTCCGATGCACGATTTGATGGACCGTGCCTATCATGCGGGTTGTATTGTCGTAGCGGCCGCAAATAATCTGCCTTACCCGAGTTATCCTTCGATCTTTTCATCATCGATCGTTGCGGTGATCAAACGCGCGGGCGGAGATCCCTTTGACATCGGGTTTCGTTACGGCCAAGTGATCGAGGTGGTCGCGCCCGGCGTCGAAGTTGAGGCGGCCTGGCCCGGCGGCGGCACGCGCAGGTTGACCGGGAACAGTTTTGCCGCGCCCTATGTGACGGGGATCATTGCCCTATTGCTTGAGGCCTACCCGGACCTAACCCCATTTCAAGTTAAATCGGCCCTCTACGCCATCGCCCGGCGTAACCAAGCCCGACGGGCATTGACCGAACAACAACTAAAAAGCGATACACCGCCTCTGGCTATTTAAGCGTCAATTGGGTTCATTCCTCGATATGGAATCGTTTAGACTTAGCAAGCGGAGTTGAAATCGGCTAATTCCGCGGCTTAACCACCGCCCAGGCCGTGCGATAGCACTCGACCGGTTTGATCGCACCTCGATTAAATTCCATGTTCAAAACCTCCCTGTACCTGCGGGAGTCTAGCGCTGGTTGCGCGCAACGGCAACGCATTTTTTAAGTTGGAACCCGAAGCGGCCGGTGCCGGGTGCCAGGGGCCGAAGCGGCCGGTGCCGGGTGCTGGGTGCCGGGTGTCGGGGAATCGCGCGCACGGACGTTTTTCTACCGTCTACCGTCTACCGCTTGCAATTATTCATTGGTAATTCTTTTTTTCATTGTCCATTATCCATTTTCCATTTTCCAT
>JBDSEC010000188.1:0-3186 GCA_039920205.1 Pyrinomonadaceae bacterium | reverse complement strand
CCGTCGGTGTGCTGGATAATTTCGCTCATAGCGTTTTCAACCTGGTATAGCCTTTGTCCACTTCGTCGATGATCTCGAATCCGCTGCGTTGGTAAAGCCGCACCGCGGGGTTTCGTTTATCGACACTTAACGAAATTCTTGCAAAAATGGCGATCCCCAATTCCGGAGTTGCGTCATCGACAAAACCGCAACCCGGTTCATTAGCATTGAACTGCCGCACCCAGATCGCGCCGACCGGCTCGTTGTCCTCGGCCAATATCAATGCGTGATCACCCGGCCGGCCAAAGTGCGCTACGTATTTCTCGATCAACGGACCGATCTTAGCTTACGAAGGCTTTTCCTTGCCCGTGGGAACACAGATAGCCTCGAACAGCATTTCCCGCCGGAAGCCGTATTCGCTTGGCTTGATCTAGCGGATCTTTGACATCGACATTTCCTCGAGGGCAGCCGATTGCAGAGGATCAACAAAAGTACAATTTAACTTTGAAGTTCAGAATCCGACGCGCCGCAATATTTCTTGAAAACGCGGATCGGGACGAAGGATATCTACCATTGGCTCAACATTCAAGAAGGGAATGAATCCAGAACGTTCATCAACTGCCACGCTAAGCCATTCTAGCGCTTCATCGGTTTGGCCTAAGGCCAAATGGATCACGGAAATATCAAAGGCCGGCACATATTGCTGTTGGCGTTGCGTTTTTAACTGACGCAAGATCACCAATGCTTTATCCGTGTGTCCAGCAACGCCAAAGGCGAACCCTAATGCAGAGTCGAAGACCGAGCCGCCGGTCGCAAACTCAACTGCTTGGTGGAGTGCGGTCAGGCCCTCGTCGAATCGTCCCAATTGCATCAACGACTGACCGATCGTGCGGTAGGCAAAACTCAAGCGTCGATCCATTTCTAGCGCCCGGTTACACTCGTCGATGGCCTTTTGAAAGTCGCGGGCAAAATAGTAGGCGTAACCTAGGCTTACGTGGGCGAAAGCAGAAAGTGGGTCTAGGGCAAGCGCCTGTTTACCTTTTTCGATCGCCTCGTCAAATTGGCCCACGACCTTAAGATAGAACCCATAACCGTCGATAGCCGTGGGGAAGTTCGGATTCAAACGCATCGCTCTTTGAAACTCGGCCTGGGCCGCCGGAAAATCCCAGTCAAACAACAAACGAGTAAACCCCAGCGAACAATGAGCCTCGGGCAGACCATCATCCAACTGCAACGCCTTTTCGGCGGCGGCTTTAGCTTTGGGAAATGCATCTTGCGGCCGCCATCCGCCCGTCGAGGAAGCGAGGAATCCATACGCTTCGGCGATCCCCGCATAGGCCAGCGCATAGTTGGGATCCAGGTCGATCGCCAATTGAAAGTTTTCGATGCCCTTTTTGATCCATTCTTCCGTGCGTTTAGTGATAACGAAATACCGGCCCTTCAAATAATACTGATAAGCCTCGGTGTTCACGGTATATCGCTTTTGCAGTTGCTTCTTTTGCGCACCGGTCAGTCGAAGCTTGAGCTTTTCGCTGATATCCTCGGCGATCTCGTTCTGCAGCGCAAAGATGTCGGTCAATTTACGCCGGTATTGCTCGCCCCAGATCTGTGATTCGTTCACGACATCGATCAACTCGGTCGTGAAGACCAACGAATCTGCGACCTGCAAAACGCGGCCGGTGAAGATCGCGCGGACCCCTAATTCTCTTCCGATCTCGATCGGTTCTAGGGCGCTACTTTGATAGCGAAAAGCCGTGCTGCGGGGCACTACCCGCATTTTCGGCAAGACCGAAAGCGAATTGATGATCGATTCCGTAATGCCATCGGCGAGATAGTCGGTCTCGGGATCACCTAGGTCATTCGCGAATGGAAGCACGGCCAGCGAATCGATCGCCCTGCGGGTGCGTCCCGGCCGAACCTGCGAGACGCGGGAAACCTCGCGCGATGTCGCGGGAAATAACTTGGTTTCGGGCTCTGCCGTGCGGTCGATGCCGTCAATTGACCGTCTCGGGCTCAGTGGCGTATCAGTCCCCGTAACAGCCCGAAGATCGGCCAGCAGCTCCGCCGCGGTTCCGTAGCGGTTTTCTCGATCCTTGCGCAATGCCCGGTCGACGATCGCCGCGAGTACTTTCGGCACGTTTGCCACGGAATCCGCGATAGGCTTCGGTTCGGCTCTAAGGATATTAGCGAGAGTGTCACCGATCGTGGCGGCCGCGAACGGCGTTGTTCCGGTGATCAATTCGTAGATCAACACGCCCAGGCTGAAAAGATCGCTGCGCCCATCGACGGTCAAGCCGCGCGCCTGTTCGGGCGACATATACTGCACTGTGCCGATGATCGAACCGGGCGCGGTAGATCCTTTGCGCCACGTATCCGAACTTCCGAAACCGTCAGCTTCCGACAGCTTAGCAATGCCAAAATCAAGCACCTTAACGTAGCCGTCAGTGCGGATCATGATATTTTCGGGCTTGATGTCCCGATGAACTATCCCGGCGCCGTGCGCCGCACCCAACGCCTGGGCCACCTGTAAAACGATCCGAACCATTTCATCTATTTCAACCGGACCCTGTTTCATACGGTCCCGCAACGTCAGGCCCTCGACGAACTCGCTGGCGATGTAGCGGATCTCACCCTGATTTCCCAGGTCGTAGATGGTCAGGATATTTGGGTGATTTAGCGCCGACGCGGTCATCGCTTCGCGTAGGAACCGCTCGACCAATGATTCGTCCGCAGTCAAATGTGCGGGCAGGATCTTGATCGCCACCTGGCGCTTTAGGCGCACATCAGTGGCTAAATATACCTCGCCCATGCCGCCGGCCCCGAGCGGTCTCAGCAGGCGGTAGTGACCAAGTTGTTCCGGCATTGCCCGTTCCCCGGGAACTCCGCGGATCAGCGTTTTCGGCTGCGAACCCATAGTTGAATATTCACACAGTTGACGAGATTCGTGAATCGGCAAACTAAAATAAATGAGCCGGGCCTGATTGAAAGTGGGACCGTGTATTCCCGTTGGAACGAGTTCCGACGGATGTGATATCTCGCACCCCATTTGCCATGGATGGAAAATCACGAAGATTCTCTCTTCAACCAGTCCGCGAATGCGGACGGCCCGCATTTGGCCCCGGGTGAGTCTTCGAGCCCGGGGTAAGACGGAAAATCAATACAAGCCCATGAAATGGGCGGTCGCCGTGGCCGAGGAATCGGTCGCCC
>JBDSEC010000187.1:0-11673 GCA_039920205.1 Pyrinomonadaceae bacterium | reverse complement strand
TATCGGATTTTGTTTTTCGGGTCGTTTCGATACTGCTAGTGACGATCGTTTCGTTTTGCGCGGTTCTTCCACAGCAGAAACCCATTGGTAACCTTCGCGGGAAAGTGGTGGATGAGCAGAGCGCGGTGATTCAGGGAGCAGCGGTTACGCTCACGCTCGCCGACGGTAATCAGCGAACGGGCATCTCAGACCGGAGTGGAGAATTTTCCTTCAACGGCATCACGGCGGGACACTATTCGCTTAGCGTTTCTGCAGTGGGATTTGCGCCAAACCAACTAAGCGAAGGCGATGTCGTCGCCGGCAAAACGGCCATCATTACCCTCATGCTCGCGATCACGGTCAATGAAAAGGTGGAAGTGGGCAGTAGCGAACCACCCATCAACACGGATCCGGCGGCGAATGCTAGCGCCGTGGTGTTGAACGAAGACGACTTAAAAGCGCTACCGAGCGACCCCACCGAACTCGAAGCTGCGCTGCAGGCGCTGGCGGGTCCGTCGGCGGGCCCGAGCGGAGGCCAGATCTTTGTCGACGGCTTCTCGGGTGGAAAGCTGCCGCCCCGCAATTCGATCCGCGAGATCCGTATCAACCAGAATCCATTTTCGTCCGAATATGACCGGGTGGGATTTGGCCGGATCGAGATCTTGACCAAACCGGGAGCGGATAAGTGGCGGGGCGAGATCGGCAGTGAGTTTGAAGATGAATCGGTAAATTCGCGCAACCCGTTTGCTGCCAACCGGCCGCCTTTTCAGTTGCGCAACATAAACGGAAACTTTGGTGGACCGATCATAAAAGGTCGTACCTCGTTCTTCGTCGACATGGAAAAGGAAAACATCGACAATAATTCTTTGATCAACGCGCGCGTTCTGGCGCCGGACCTTTCGGTTCGGACTTTGCAGCAAGGAGTAGTGTCGCCGCTGAAGACCTACGAATTCAATGTGCGGGTCGATCATCAGATCAATCCACAGAATACTTTGGTGATGCGAGATTTTGGCTCCGGGGCCCGAACAGAGAACGCCGGATTGAACGGCTTCGATCTTCTGTCGCGCGCCTATTCGGCACGAGATAGCGACAACACCCTGCGCTTGACCGAAACCGCCATCTTTTCACCGATGGTGTTCAACGAGATCAGTTTTCAGTACATTCGCCGCCGCGCGGCGCAGAACAGCACCGACAACACTCCGACGATTCGTATACCGGACGCCTTTACTGGTGGCGGTGCAAATACCGGGCAAGCGTTCAGTGACGAGGACCGCTTCGAATTGCAGAACTTCACCACCTGGGCGCGCGGAGATCACACGGTCAAATTCGGCGGCCGGGTTCGCCGCGTACATATTTTGGACTCTTCCCCGGGTAACTTCTCCGGGACTTTCACCTTTACCGATCTGGACCAATATCGAAACACGATCTTGCATGTGCCAGGCGCGCGCCCCACTCAATTCTCTATCGCCGGGGGTGATCCCCTGGCTGAAGCTCAGCGAACCGATGTCGGAGTGTTTGGCCAAGACGATTGGCGGGTGCGGCCCAATTTGACCCTTTCGTTCGGATTGCGTTACGAGACCCAAACCAACATTTCCGACTACGGCGATCTGGCGCCGAGGATCAGCTTCGCCTATTCTCCCGCGGTCGCCGCTAACCAGAAACAGAACACGGTCTTCCGCGGCGGGTTCGGTATCTTCTACGAGCGATTTAGCGAAGGTTTTACTCTGCAAACAAACCGGTTCAATGGGATCGATCAACAACAATACATCGTGACCGATCCGGGTATCTTGAGCCAACCGGTTTTCACTGCTGGCGGCGGCATAACGAATGCGCCGACCGTACAAACGTTGGCTGCTTTTGCCCAACCGCAAACTAGGCGAACTGTCGCGGATGACCTTGCCGCGCCCCGCACGACGCAGCTTGCGTTAAGTGTCGAGCGACAACTACCGATGAAGACCACCGTAAGCGTGACCTATGTTTTCTCGCACACGGACCGCTTGCTGCGGTCGCGAAATATCAACGCACCGATCAACGGCGTGCGGCCCACACCGGGGGCGGGAAATATTTTCCAGTACGAATCAACGGGCAAGTTCACGCAGAACCAGCTTTTGCTGAACTTCAAATCGAGTATTAGCGATCGCATTTCCCTGTTTGGTAACTATGCTCTTGGTCGCGCGCGCAGCGATTCGGAAGGGGCGAGCACGTTTCCCGCGAATCAATACGATCTAAGCAATGAGTATGGAAACTCCGCCGTGGATATTCGGCACCGTTTTGTGCTGGGCGGAAATATCAAGGCGCCGTTGGGGATCGCACTGAGCCCCTTTATCACCTATCGTTCGGGGGTGCCGTTCAACATCACGACCGGTACGGATCTGAATGGCGATACGCTTTTCACCGATCGTCCGTCATTAGCGACGGGTCCGTTGGAACCGGGAGTGATCATCACCCGCTTTGGCGCCTTTGATCCTACCCCGGAACCGGGTGAACTGATCATCCCGCGCAACTATGGCCGAGGGTCTAGCTTCTTTGTGATAAATCTACGCTTGGCCAAGGAGATCGGCTTCGGCGGCGGTGACCGGTCGGATCAGGGGAAAATCACGGCGCCCGGGGGTGACGATCGTAACCGGACCGGAACCAACAGCCCGTTCGGCGGCGGCGTAGGCGGCGGGCGCCCGGCGTCGACTGATGATGACGAGACGCCCTACAAATTGGAGTTCTCGGTTCAAATACGCAATTTATTGAATCACAACAATGGCGGGACTCCAGTGGGGAATCTATCGTCTACTTTTTTCGGTCAGCCCGTTTCGCTGGCCAGCGGCTTCGGCTTCGGCGGCGGTCGACAAAGCGGCGGAAATCGGCGGCTGCGTTTCGAAGTTGTGTTCAGTTTTTAAAAAGGTTAAGACTGTGGTTTGACGGGTAGTCGTCGGCCCCCCGATCTTGGGCTGCCTGAATTTAGGACGTTGTCAATTATGAAAAGTTTGAAATTGTTAATATTCGTGATGGTCGCCACGGTCGGTATGTCGTCCATCTCGCAGGCGCAAAAAGTGAAGAGTCCGGCCCCCGCCAGCGGATATCATTTGGTCGATACCATCAAGGTTGGTGGCGACGGCGGCTGGGATATTTTGACCGCCGACAGCGAGGGCCATCGGCTCTACGTATCGCATTCCACCAAGGTCGAAGTCATCGACACGGCGAAGGATAAGGTGGTGGGCGAGATCCTCAACACAAATGGGGTCCACGGAATCGCCGTGGCAAGAAAATATGGGCGGGGGTTCACCAGCAATGGCCGGGATGACTCGGTAACGGTTTTTGATCTGAAGACGTTAAAGACGATCGGCACAGTCAAGGTCGGCAAGAATCCTGATTGCATTATTTACGATCCGTTTTCGGCGCGCATACTCGCGTTCAATCGCGGCGGTTCTAGTGTCACCGCCATCAATGCCGCCGACAGCACCGTTGCCGGCACCTTGGACCTACCCGGGCATCCGGAATTCGCGGAGTCCGATGAAGCGGGTAAGATCTTTGTGAACCTGGACGATAAGAGCGAAGTCATCTCCTTCGATGCGAAGACGTTAAGGCTCGGCACGCCTTGGCCCGTGGCCCCTGGAGAAGACCCATCCGGCTTGGCGATCGACCGCAAGAACCATCGCCTGTTTATGGTCTGCGGAAACAAGATGCTGATCGTGATGGATTCGGATACGGGTAAGGTGTTGGCCGACTTTCCCACGGGCGACGGCACGGACGGTGCTGTATTTGATCCGAAGACCCGATTTGCGTTTAGCTCGAACGGAGAAGGTACCTTGACGATCGTGCGCGAGGAAGCTAAAGACAAGTTTTCGTTCGCTGAGAATATAACTACGCAACGCGGTGCACGCACGATCGCGCTGGACAACAAAACCCACCGGGTATATCTACCGACGGCACAGTTTGGCCCGCCACCGCCTCCCACGGCGGACCGTCCGAATCCGCGCCCGACGATCCTGCCGAATACGTTTGTGATCTTGGTGTATGGACGGTAAGCGCTGCGTCGAGGATCGACGCCGGAAAACGAAGTTTAATGGCGGATACGGCATTGCGGCACGTTACTTTGGAATGTCACCTGAGATTTGGATGAACCTTCAATCGATCTACGAAGTAGATCTCGCTCGCAAGGAAATGGGATCCGCGATCAATCGTATCCCGCAGCGGAGGGCAAACGCCTCGCCAATTGACCGAACTTGGACAGGCGTTTGCCTGTCGAATTAGCATCCTCAACGCGTACCTATGTCAGACAGATTTAGGCTACCAACATTCAAGGCCGAATACCGATCTGCGTCATAGATTACCATTAGCCTTAGCCAGTAGTAGCCGGAAATCCGCACGGCTTTAGCGGAATTGTCGTAGTGATTCGATCTGACTGGCTTACGCTATAACCGCCTTCGGGTTAAAGCCCGGTAAGGCAAAAAACCCCCACCCACTATCTAGAGATAATGGCAATTTATAAGATTCCGATCGCGTCCAAGCCCGCTACTTAACCTCCCACCCACCTTCGCTCACAAACCAATTCGCCTGTATCATGCGGCGCGGCGGGCGTCCCAGGTTCATTTTTCATTTTCTCGGCTATTTAGTATGCAAACCTAAGATCCCGGCGACCACAAGTCGGACCCGGTTCAAACGGACACCAAGGACGCATTAACGTCCAACCAAACGTGGACCGGTAAGCTAGCCCGGTGGCTGATCGTGCTGGCCGTTGTCGGAGCGATCTTCGGGATCGGGCCGCCCGCCGGGGTGACGGCGTAGTGGTGGCGGCTGTTGGCGATCTTTGCTGGGACGATCGTCGGCTCGATCCTCCAGCCCGTGCCCGGTGGGGCGATGAGGTTAATGGGCATCATTGCCGTGGCGGTGACCGGCGCGTTGCCGGTGGACCAAGCGCTAAATGGTTACGCCGATCCGATCGTGTGGATGGTGCTGGCCGCGTTCATGATCTCGCGCGGGATGATCAAGACCGGCCTAGGCCGCCACACCGCTTTACTTCTTTTGCACGATGCTCCTGACTATAAATTAGCTTTTCTTTGTTCTTGAAAAGAGTCAACTACGTCCAGTTTCGTTAGTGGAGCTTCCAAGGAAAAAGCCGCTCCTGATTTCCCCAAACGGAAATTCAGGAGCGGCCGATCAAGTTAAGGGCGGGACGAACAACCCCACCAATTCGTCAACGAACATACGCACCGGCGATCGGTCGATCACCGAGCAAGCCAAAGTTGATGATCTTGGATTCGCTAAATTGACTGGTCAAAATGCGAAATCCGATCGGGTCTATCTGTCGATATACGGCATAGTCGGCCTTGTTGTCCCCATCATAATCGAACGGCGCAGCCAGATCGCCCGGCGTGCCCCACTGCTTTTGCGTGAACTGCGAGTAGTTCGTCAGCGTGTACCAGTTAGCGTTGGATGGACGATAAACCGTTATGTCTGCCTTTTCGTCACCATTGAAATCCGCCGTTAAACATTTATCCCCGGTCTGGCCCCAATTAATCGCTACAAAACTCTGGTTCGAGCTCTGCAAAATATACCAAACCAGCTGGCCGCTCACATCGCGTACCACGGCCAGATCCGTAAATCCGTCGCCGTCGTAATCGGCGGGCATAGGGCGATCGCCGTTGATCCCCCAGTTCGACGCCGTGTATCCGCCCGAACTGCGCAGGATGTACCAGGTTCCCGAGGAAGGGCGAAAGACAGCGCGATCGGTGGTTCCGTCACCATCAAAATCACCGGGCGCGGGGATGTCGGTATTCAGGCCCCATTGAACCCCCTGGAAATTCACGGCCGGGTCGATGTCCGGGCGGATCGAGTTATACCAAGTACCGGTAGACGGACGGAAGACGGCAAAGTCGGTGGCTCTATCACCGTTGTAATCCCCGGGAACGATGATGTCCTCGGTGATACCAAACGGTTGCGGAAAATAGGAGGTGCCGCCCGAAGTAATAGGGCCGCCACTGAAAAATCCGTAAAAAACGCTTTGTCCGCCGGGCCGATACACGGCCACATCGTCTTTGCTATCGGCGTCCAGATCGTAATTCATGGTGGCGATGTTTACGTGGCTCACGCTATTGAACCGCGCTAAGTTGATCCGGTAACCCCCGCCCGCCACCAATATCTTGCCGTCAGCCTGAATGGCCAACGTATTGGTTCCCTCGCTTATGCCAAACGTGTAGTGGTTGTCATCTTGATCGGTCCGTCCTAGGAACGCTCCGGTCGGACTTATACGCATAACCGAGAGATTGGGACTGCCACCCGCAATGATGTTGCCATTGGCTTCCAAGGCGACCGCGCGCCATTCTTCGGTCACGCGTTCGTTGTAATCAACCAAAAACTTGCCGGAGTTGCCGAACGAGATATCAACCGCGCCGCCGCTGGAAAACCGGGTCATGGCCAAAGCCTTCACCGCCTGGTTGTACAAGCTATACTTCATCGAACCGGCTGCGATGATCTTGCCGTCCGGCTGAACGGCCAAACCTTTCACCACCTCTTCATTCCCAAAATCAGCGATAGCTACACCCGCAGTACCGAATGAACTATCAGTCGCTCCGTCAACCGAATAACGCGCGATATTCATGTCGTGATTGGCCGCGATGAATCCATAAAGCAATTTCCCGTCGGGTTGTTGTATAAAGTCGCCATGGCCGCCGGTGGCGATAAGTACGCTTCCATTTCCGTTCGGACCAAAACTATTATCCACCGTTCCGTCGGTATTCAGTCGAATCAAAAATGCGCCCGGGTTATCCGTGGCGATAACGATCTTGCCGCTGGTCTGGATCACTACGTTCGAGACTTGGTCCGAAGGCCTGTGAGTGTTGGAGCCCGTAATGTTTACTACACCGTTGGTGCCAAAGCCGGTGTCGGGCGTACCGTTCGCGTTAACGCGGAGGACGTGAATGCCATGATCGACCGCAACGATAACGATCTTGCCATCAGCCTGGACCGCGCCACTGTTAACGACCAGGTTGGGAAATCCCGCGGGATTCGTATATTGATAGATCCCAGGTTGGCCATTACCAAAGGTCGCGTCCAAAATTCCGTCCAGGTTGTAACGCAGCAAGGCCGCATCCACCAGGGCACTTGATCCAATATAATTCCCCGTTGAACCGATCACTAGGATCTTTCCGTCCGGCTGTACAAAGGTCAGTTTAAAGCTGTAGTCAAACGTACCGCTAAGATCAGTCGTCACCAATCCGCCAGAGCCAAAGGTCGGGTCCAACCCGCTTTGGGCCAAGACCGAAACCGCGCCAAGGCCGAGGCAGAACAGCAAAACGGCAAGCCGGCCAGGAAATCCGGTGAGGTAAGACTTCGCAAAAAACGTTGAGTTTTGAAAATTCGAGACTAATTTCTTCATAGGTAGGTTCCTGACACTGAAAACAAAAACTCCAGGGACGCCCGTGGACGGGTTGGGACTTAAATTTTACTCCCAGATTTGGCATATCGCAAAAGTCTGTTCGATTTCGCGGAGACAAACAATTCTTGCTGGACGGCTATTTAGCACGGAGTTCCCAGAACACCGCATGCCGGCACGCTTGGCAGCACTCGCTTTGAATTTCACCTCGCTCGAAGTGGTGGTGGGCGTACGTTTCCTTCAATTGATTCGCGCATGTATCATTCCGCTCGCTGACACGCTGGCATTTTCCGATTCGACCGCCGTTCACCATGAATACACCCGAAGAGATCGATCCAAATTCGGCGCTGCCGAAACCAACCCGCCGGGTATATTCCGAGAAACTGGCGCGCTGGTTTGGCGTGCTGCTGGTGGTCGGCATCGTGTTGTGGATCAAACCTCCCGAAGGGATCACGGCCCAGTCGTGGCGGCTGTTGGCGATCTTTGCAGGGACTATCGTTGGTTCCATTTTGCAGCCCGTTCCGGGTGGGGCGATGGTGTTACTGGGCATCATTGCCGTGGCGGTGACCGGCGCGCTGCCGGTTGACCAAGCGCTGCGTGGTTATGCCGATCCGATCGTGTGGCTGGTGCTGGCGGCGTTCATGATCTCGCGCGGGATGATCAAGACCGGCCTGGGCCGGCGCATCGCTTTTCTTTTCATCCGCGCGATCGGTAAACACTCGTTAGGGCTAGGTTACGCCTTGGTTTCGACCGACATGATCCTGGCGTCGGTCATCCCGTCGAACGGAGCGCGCGCCGGCGGCATTATTTTTCCCGTCGCCAAGAGCATTTCGGAAGCCTACGATTCGCGGCCCGGTCCGACCGCCGGGCGGTTGGGTGCGTTCCTGATGACGCTGTTGTATCAATGCGACGTCATCATCTGCGCTATGTTTCTGACCGGTCAGGCGTCGAATGTATTGATCGCCAAGTTCGCGCAGACCTCGGCCGCGTTCCCGCTGAGCTATTCCCGCTGGCTGCTGGGTGGCATCGTTCCGGGGTTGATCTCGTTGATCGTCGTCCCGCTTTTGATCTACAAAGTATTCCCGCCCGAGATCCGCCATACGCCCGCGGCCGCGGACATGGCCCGTCACGAATTGAAGGAGATGGGCCGCACTAAACGCAGCGAGTGGACCATGCTGGTCGTATTCCTGATGGTGGCGGGCATGTGGATGACGATGTGGTTGCACTCGATCAACTACGCCGTGATCGCGTTGGTGGGGGTTGCGACCTTGCTGTTAAGCGGCGTTCTGACCTGGCGCGATGTGATCGAAGAGCATGCCGCCTGGGACGTATTTATTTGGTACGGCGGGTTGGTCCGTATGGCCGAGGCGCTGGGCGAAACCGGCATCACCAAAAAGTTCGCCGATTACGCCGCGACCCACACGGTGGGTTGGCATTGGTGGGCCGCATTGGCATTCCTGCTGCTTATCTATTTCTACGCGCATTATGGATTCGCCAGCATCACCGCGCACGCGACGGCCATGTACACGCCGTTCCTGCTAGTGATCTTGGCCGCCGGCGCACCCACCGCGGTTGCGGTCCTATCGCTGGCTTATCTTTCAAACCTAAATGCGTCGCTCACCCATTACGGGACCACACACGCGCCGATCTATTTCGGGGCCGGGTATGTCAGCCAGCGAACCTGGTGGCTGATCGGGTTGATGGTCTCGATCCCGAATATACTTATCTGGACCCTGATCGGGACGGGTTGGTGGAAGCTGTTGGGATGGTGGTAAGCGCCGAAGGCGCCACACTTGAATGCGAATCAAATCAGATTGCACCACAGAGCGCACAGAGCACACAGAGAAAAAGGCAGAAGATCTTACCTTGCCTCTCCGTGCTCTCTGTGTGCTGCTCTGTGGTGAAAATTCTTACGCCTATCACAAGGCAGTAACCACGAATTTACCCGAATGGAGGACACGAATACAGACGGTATTTTGGAGATTGAATGCCGGGTTCAAACGTTGGCCGTTGCGTAAGTAAAACCACCTTTAGCAGGGAAAGTATCCAATTCACCACCTTGCACCTGGCGCATTGCCTCACGTAAGAAACCACTCAAAATTCGCCCGGTTCACTACTTGCGGCAATTCGCTTAGAATCAAAGACATGGACTGGAAACAGAATCTTTTGACCACAGATGCGCAGATCGGTGAAATGCTTCGTAATACCAAGACCATCGCGGTGTTGGGTATTAAGCCCGAGAGTCATAGCGCGCAGCCGGCGCATTATGTGCCCGCCTATATGGCGCGGGCCGGGTCGGTGATCATACCGGTGCCGGTCTACTATCCAGACGTCACCGAGATCTTGGGCCAACCGATCTATCGCAAGCTGATTGACATCCCGGGCGAGGTCGATATGGTGAACGTATTTCGGCGGTCCGAGGATATCCCGCCTCACGTCCAAGACATTCTGGCCAAGAAACCCAAGACCGTCTGGTTCCAATTGGGGATCCGGAATGACGAGGTGGCCGAAACGTTAGCCAAAGCTGGAATTCAGGTGGTGCAGGATCTTTGTCTTATGGTGGAACATCGGGCGCTGGTTTAGTTGTCACGAGCTTCGGGGCGGCCGGACCGTGCTTGGCGTTTCGCCTTGCGGTCGACTATCGAACGTCTATTTGGCACCTGCGCACAGCCACTTTCCCGGACCGGAAGCGTCAGACGAGCATCGTCGCGAACTTAGGTAGAGTTATAAAGATGAATTTATTTCTTTTGACAATTTTCTCCTGCTTGGCATTGAGCGCGAACTCCGTACTGTGTCAAGCGCCATCTCCAAAGATCGACCGCTTCGACGACTGGTTACGGTACGCCTCGTCAGCGGACGGATTCAACGTAAAATTCCCGTCGACACCCGCCATCGATCAAGTACCGGTTGGCGCCAACACCTCAAACGCCTCCATGGATATGTTCACCTATGACGGGTTAGGGGGCCGGCATCTTCAGGTTAGCGTGATCAATTTCACCAAGGGATTGACTTCGGCGGTCGCGGCCAAAGAGGGCGGACTTACGGCAATGATCAATTCCCTGGTCGGTGACGGCGGCAAGTTGATCAGCCGTCAAGAAATCACCCGCGGCAATTGCAGCGGGATCGAAGCCATACTTCAAATGCCGCACGTTACAACCCGCGTTCCAAGTTTGGTCAAAGCACGTACGTTCAGTTCCGGCGACCGCGTTTATTTGATCCTCTATGGAGGCGCCGCGGACACGCCGCAAGAAAAGATGGTCGCGGATCAGTTCCTCGACTCATTTGCGGTAGTCGGAGGTTGCGTGGAAAGCGCCGCAGCAAATGGAGTCCGGCCTAGTACGACCGCGGCCGTTTCCGGCCAACCCGTTCCAGGCACTGGCTGGCAACGATACGCGCCTCCGTACGGAATCAATTTTCTTTTCCCGGGTGGGGCTGAACTAATGACCGAGCAACTCGCCGGAGCAAAAAGTCCGATCCCGCACTACACCTACGCCTACGGAGGCCAAGGGCACGTGTTCTCGGTCGAGATCTTCGACGGGTACGATCCCGAGTTTAGGAACAGCCCGGGACTTCTTGATGCAGCGATGGATGGGATCATCGCCGCCACTCGAAAGACGATGGAGGCGGCGGGAATAAAGATCGGCGAGGGAAAGCCTCTTCAGTTAGGGGCGATCCGCGGCCGCGAGTTTCAGCTTTCATTTGATAACGGAGCGCCTAAAGGTCGGATGCAGGTATTCGTTACCAAGACGCGGACGTATGCGATAACGGCGCTCCGGATCGACGAAAGTGCGGACCAAGAAATAGTCAGGCGCTTTTTCGCGGCCGTCGCCATCCAATAGGGCTTTTGATTGGGAGCCGATAGCATGCCACTGGCGTTGTGGCTGGTTGCGCTCACAGCTTTGTAATTATGCGCACACGAATCAAGCAGATAAACCGGTATGCACTAATTGGGGTTCTTAGCATCTGTGCACCGATGTTGATTGGCACAGTGGCGGGTCAGGAATCGCCGGGCCAGGTGGTCCAGTTCGATAAGTGGGTAACCCAAACTTCATCCGAGGGTGGTTTCACCGTCAAGTTCCCGGCCCGGCCGAGCACAAAACAATTGTCCCGCAGCTCGGGTACGGTCGAGATAATTCGGCATGTCATCGCGATGGATACCAAACAGAACCGCCATTTCGAGGTGAATTATGTCGATCTGAAGGGCGGGTCAGCCAACCCCGACGCGCTGCGCCGCGCGGGCCTGGACGGGTTTGTAAACGCCTTGGTGGAACAGGGCGGTCAACTGCTAAGCCGGACCAAGATCAACCAAGGCCTGTGTGCGGGCGAGG
>JBDSEC010000186.1:0-6598 GCA_039920205.1 Pyrinomonadaceae bacterium | reverse complement strand
TCGCACGAACCGTCCTACGCCGCGCCCTGTGCCGAGATGTTGGGGAAATTGCGCGCGCGCTATGGAATCTTCGCCGTGCTGGGGAATCACGATCATTGGACTGACGCCGCCTTGATCACGGATCTGTTCCGCGCCGAAGGCATTACCGTTCTGGTCAACGAAGGAATGCGTTTTGAACAGCGCGACGCGTCGTTCTGGCTGGCCGGAGTGGACGACACCATGGTCGGGTTGGAAGACCTACCATTGGCGCTGTCCGGATCGCAGGATGATGAGATGAAGCTGCTCTTGGCGCACAACCCGATCATCCTGCGCCGGGCCGCCCGGGCCGGCGTTGATCTGGTGTTGAGCGGCCACACTCATGGTGGGCAGGTGACCTGGCGGTCCGAAAAAAACGCTGCGGGCCGACCACGCCGCCGGCTACTGCGCGGGCTGGGCAATCAAGGCGACACGCAAATTTATGTCACGCGCGGTTTGGGAACCGTGGTTTTACCGGTACGATATGGATGCCCGCCCGAAGTCTCCTTACTGGAACTGCGGCGCGGAAAGTAGTCACGCCTTACTGGTCCCAGGTGTCCAAGACCCGGCGTTGGAGCTACTCAAACTTGGAACGACCCGGGGTAGGTAATGACGGAATCGGCGACCAGTTCGCGCATCTTGACCATACCAAATCTGCTGACCATCTTTCGGATGGCGCTGGTTCCCGTCTTCGTTTCACTGCTCTACTACCAAAGATTTTTCATCGCGCTGTTGGTCTTTGTTGTGGCTGGTGTCACCGACGGGTTGGATGGACTGTTCGCGCGGCTGTTCGATCAGCGTTCGCAACTGGGAACAGTGCTGGACCCGATCGCGGACAAACTGTTGATGACCGCATCGTTCGTCACCTTGTCGCTGCCGGCGATCATTCCGTTGGGCAGCCGACATTTGCCGGTACCGTTCTGGGTTACCGCGGCCGTGATCAGCCGGGATATCTTTATCATTGTAGGCGCGGCGGCGATCAATATCATGACCGGATTCCGCACGTTTCGGCCGTCCTGGTTGGGCAAATTGAGCACCACGATCCAGATCTTCGGCGTGACCTTTATTTTGGTGGCCGCCAGTTTTCCGGCACTTAAGGGATTCTACCTTCCCACCGTTTACACCATTGTTTTTGCGTTCGCGCTCTTTTCCGGCATCCACTACGTTTTCTTCGTTTCGCGATTGATGAACGAGGACAAGCGACCCGCCGCCGAAACCCCCAAGTAGCAGGTGACTTTGACGACCGTCATTCACGCGATCATGGCCCCGCGGCGGCGCGGGTTGATGTTGGATATCGCCGTGTTTGTTTTCAGCCTGACCCTGTTCCATTTGCTCGGACGCATATCGCGATCTTTCCTAGATCAGGCCGAGACGGACGGCACGGCCAAGTTGTTGATCGGACTGTTCTTCGTAGGCCTGCTTTTGCTTCAACCCTGGGGACCGCTGCTGAAACGACGGTCATTTCATGCGCGCCATCCCGGATTCGGCACCGGCCCGGAAAACCTGGCGGGCTGCTGGATCGCCGTGCTGGTGTTCTGCTATCTGATCATGATGATGATCGTCGCGGGCGCGGCGTCCACGATGGTTACCGAGGTGGTGCTCTCGGGCGGCGAAACCATCGGGGTGCTTGGTTTTTTTGCCGGGTTGGCTTGCGCGATCGTAAATGTGGGGTTTTTCGTGCGTTTCTTCCTGCCGCCCAAGAAACTGTCGCGCTGGGCTTTTCTCAATTCGACCCGAGCCGAAGGCATCGGCGATATCTCGATCTTCCTCAACGTGATCATGCTGCAGATCGTTTGGGGCGCGGTCATGTCGTCGGCGATATTTTGGGAGGTGGTGATCAAGACGCCGCTCGGTCCGCCGAACAGCCTTACAGCGATCTTGGGACGTTTTATTGTGATCGGCGGGGTCGCGTTAATGGTCTATATTCCGCCGCGGGTCTTTTTCCTGATCGAACAAAAGCATCGCCGGATCGCCTGGTTAACGATGACGATCGCGAACTTGCCGATCATTCTACGTGCACTGTTTGCTACCCACCCATAAGCGAGCCTTAGTTCAAAAATGTGCCTCAGGCGAAGCGTTTCGGCGTTATCTGCGACGGGCAGATACCGGTTCGGAACCGACGCAGCAACGTCAAAATAGCCCCACAGAAGAACTGCTGCTTTGGCACTAACGCCGCTATTTGCGAGGACTAGCCGGCTTTCGGTTAACGCAATTTCTAATGCGTGCGGTGAGATTCAATTCTGGCGATCGAGGCCAATTCGCGAAACAGCTCGGCTGCTGACCAGTGCGGTGAGGCTTGCCTCACCGGCGAATCTTTCAGATTTCCGCGGCTGGGCCGCGAATTTTGCTTACCGGTACGAAGTGGCAATAAGAACATTCGCGGCAAAATGGCACCCTTTACTGTGGGTTTATATTGACCTTGCGGTCCTTTGCGACATTGAGCCTTTGCGTGAGGTCTAAGCTGCGTGAGATGATGGTTGTTTGCGATTACCCAGAGATTTACTGCTATGGACGAACTAGAAGAAATTGAACCGGCCCCAGAACCAGTGGTTTACGCGAAGCGTCCGCTGGTCGCGATCGTCGGTCGGCCGAACGTAGGCAAGTCCACGCTGTTCAACCGCTGTGTAGGCGCTCGTACCGCGATCGTCGGTGACGAACCGGGGATCACCCGCGATCGCATCTACGGCGAAGCCGAATGGAACGGCCGGCGCTTTCGCGTGGTCGACACGGGCGGCATCGTTCCGGATGACGATGCGCTGATCCCCTCGAATATCTTTAAGCAAGCCGGTGCGGCCATTGCCGAAGCTGAGGCTTTGATCTGGGTCGTGGATATTCGTGCGGGGTCTACGTCGTTGGATGCGGAACTGGCGCTATTGCTCCGCGAGACGGGCAAGCGCGTGCTGGTCGCCGCCAACAAAGCCGACGCGGAAAAGATCGAAGCCGGCACCGCCGATTTTTATCGCTTCGGGTTCAACTCGATCTATCCCATCTCGGCCGAACATGCGAATGGCGTCGGCGATCTATTGGACGAATTGGTCGAAGGGCTTGCGCCGATGGAAGGCGAGGAAGCTCCCGACGGGCCGCGCGAATTACGGCTGGCCATCGTGGGTCGGCCGAACGTGGGCAAGTCGTCGCTATTAAACCGCCTTCTGGGTGAAGAGCGCGTGATCGTCTCGCCCGTGGCGGGAACGACGCGCGATTCGGTGGATACGACCTTGACCGTGGATGGACAAGCGTTTCGCATCATTGACACGGCAGGCATTCGGCGCAAAGGCAAAACGACCGAGATGGCGGAAAAGCTTTCCGTCATTATGGCGAAGAAGAGTTTGGACCGCGCCGACGTGGCGATCTTGGTGATCGATGCCGAAGATGGTGTGGCCGGACTGGACGCCACCATCGGCGGCTATGCCCACGACGCCGGTTGTTCGATCATCATCGCGGTGAACAAGTGGGATGCCGTTCCCGACAAGGAAACCGGCACGCCCGCGCAGTTCGAACGCGATATGCGCGACAAGATGAAGTTTCTGGAGTGGGCGCCCGTGGTGATGATCTCGGCCCTAACGGGTCAGCGCGTGACCAAGATCCTGCCGTTGGCGATCAAAGCCAACGAGGCGCGCAATCGCCGCATCCCGACCGGCTTACTCAACGCCTTCTTTGAACAAGCCGTTTCGCAACCGCGCGGCGGCAGCGCTCCGGCTACCGTTCGTGGTGGGCTGTCGCGACTGCGTATCAAATACATGACCCAGGCCGGCGTGCGGCCGCCCACGTTCGTGTTGTTCACCTCGGGCGGCAAACCCGGGCTGCATTTTTCTTATACTCGATATTTGATGAATCGCTTACGCGAAGAGTTTGATTTCTTCGCAACACCGCTTAAACTGGTCGAGCGGCATAAGAAAGATAAGAAGCATTAGGCTTGAAAATTTGGTTTTTGACTTTTGATCGCATGACCGGGTGCCTTCAAACACCCTCTCTAGCTCTCGCTAAAAATTATGGGAAACGAATCGGTTATTGCTGTGCTTACCGCAGCGATCGTAAAGGAACCAGACAACGTAGAAGTTCGGCTTCACCTTGCCCAACTTTTGCTAGAAGCCAATGATCCGGTTAGTGCTTTGGCGCACGCCGTCGCAATTCTTAACCTTCAACCCGATAAAATTAGTGCCTTAGACGTCGCCTCGCGCGCGGCGGCGAGTTCAGGCGATGCGAACCGTGCGGCATCTTACCGCCGCATGTACACGGCGCTCGCGGGCGACACTACAAGTAGCCCGATGACACCCCAAATTAACGAATATGAGTTTCTGGATGATAAATCCCGTACCAATTCGTATGTTCCTGTTGGGATTGATGATCCCGTTCCCGTGCAGACTTCCGATGTCGTGCTCGACGCTTCGGACGAGATCTGGGATATCGAGGAACCGAAACTGAAACTCGCGGATGTGGGCGGGATGGAGAACGTCAAAAAGCGCCTCGATATGGCGTTTCTGGCGCCGCTGCGAAATCCCGAGTTGATGAAATATTATGGGAAGAGTCTGCGTGGCGGGCTGCTTCTTTATGGTCCGCCAGGTTGCGGTAAGACCTTTATCGCGCGCGCGACGGCGGGCGAAATGGGGGCGAAGTTCATCGCCGTTGGCTTGCCCGATGTTTTGGAAATGTGGCTGGGCAACAGCGAACGCAACCTCCATGAAATATTTGAGCGGGCTCGACGCCAAGCACCCTGTGTGCTTTTCTTTGACGAGTTGGATGCGCTTGGACGAAAACGAAGTCTCGTACGTCATTCCGCGATCAGCGGGGTCGTCAATCAGCTGCTGGCCGAGATAGATTCGGTGGGAAACAACAACGAAGGCGTGTTCATTTTGGCCGCGACAAATCATCCCTGGGATATCGACACCGCGATGCGCCGTCCCGGTCGATTGGATCGAATGCTTTTGGTGTTGCCGCCGGACCAGCCCGCGCGTGCGGCGATTCTTCAATACCATTTACGTGACCGGCCGGTCGGGAATTTGGACCTGGCGGCGTTGGCTAAGCTGACTGAAGCCTATTCGGGAGCTGATCTCGCATACCTGTGCGAATCAGCCGCAGAATTGGCCTTGACCGAATCGGTCCAGACCAGCAAGATGCGACCGATCGAAATGCCCGATTTTAAAGTAGCACTGCAGCAGGTCCGGCCCAGTACTCGCGCCTGGTTCGACACTGCCAAGAACTTCGCTTTGTTTGCGAACGATGGCGGCCTGTACGACGAGTTGTTGGATTATTTGAAGAAACAACGGATGTTGTAAGACTCTGTGCCATGAGTGACCCAGGCGAAATTCTCCTACTAAAAATGCAAGTGGATGCCTTGATCGCGGCGAGCCGGTTTGCCGAAGCCGGTCATTTGCTTGCTCGTGGATTGAGTCGAGAGCCGGAGAATTACTCGCTTCTATGTCTGATGGGTCAAGTTTTGGACCAACAAGGGCATTGGAAAGAAGCGTTAGAGAACGTTCAGCGGGCCGTCGCGATCGACCCGGATATCGCCTGGGGTCATCGGATCCATAGCATAATCTTATGCGGTCGGCTGCGGGGTCAAGAATCAATACGATCGGCCGAAGTAGCGGTTCGTTTGTCGCCGAACGACCCGTTGTGCTGGCACACTTTGGCCTCGGCGGAATTGGAGTTTTCGCATTTAAAGAACGCCCGCGCCGCCGCGGAACATTTACGTGAACTTGCTCCAGGGTGGTACTTGTCACATCAATTGCTCGCATTGATCGCGTTGAAAGACGGCCGCAAAGCGGATGCTGAGATGCACTGTCGGCGGGAACTCGAACTAAACCCCAATTCTTCTGACGGCATAAATAATTTGGGCGTCGTAATGTTGAATCAGCGGCGCAGCGTTGAAGCCGTAGCGACCTTTCATCAGGCTGCGAAATTGGACCCCGCGGACCCGACCGCGCGCCGGAACCTAGACCTAGCTTATCGAAAATACTTGCCGCGATTTGGTATTGGCGTGGCCGGCGCGTTTGTGTTGATCCGGGCAATTACGGCCCTCGGAGTATTCATCGGTCTTTTCAACACTTTGATCGGCCTGGTCGCGGTGGCCGCGGCAGTTGGCGCGGGATACTATGCGTTTCGGTTATTTCGTTTCTATCGGATGCCGCGCGAGGTGCGGAATTATTTTCTGCTTTTGAGCTATTCGAGACGTGAAGCCTCGCGACGCGATACTTGCATGTTGATCTGGGTGCTGGCATTGATCGCCGCCGGACTTTGGTGGGTGGTCGTATACTTGAATCTGGATTTGTTTGAATCTTGGACCAGGGTTCAGGTTATATCTCCGTCAGCTGGATTGCTTTTGATTGCAGGGATCGCCGCTACCATTCATTGGTTTATTCGGGAACGAAAATAGCGCTTTGTCGCTTTCCACTCGGTGTTCGATATGATCGGATCTTATGACACTACGACAAGTTAAGATCAGTAAATTTCTTAGCTTAGTTCTGCGGCATGACCCTGGGTCGGTGGGCTTGCGATTGGACGAGGCGGGCTGGATCGGGGTGGACGAGCTACTGCTTGCTTGCCGCAATCGCGGATTTGAATTGACGCGAGCGGAACTTCAAGA
>JBDSEC010000185.1:0-3891 GCA_039920205.1 Pyrinomonadaceae bacterium | reverse complement strand
ACCACTGCGGCGATCTCGGCGGCGCGTCCGGCATATGTGGTGGATCCACCGTCAACACCCAATCCCTTGGCCAGCGCACGCGCAAAACCCTCGACCTCGCTCGGCTTCATCGCCCAGCGATGTTCGGCCTTGGCGCCCGTCATGGTGCTATTGCTTTCGATCACATACAGCCGGTTCGGTTCTTCCTTCCCGAATTCAACCCGGCGGCGGCGCATGAAATCACGCGAATAGCGAATATTGCGCCCGACATTGGCCAGGAAATCGCAATCCAGCGAGACTACGCGATCGGCCTGGTCGAACTTGTAAACGATATTGACCGGTGCGGAAAACGCTTGATTTACGTTGTCGCGATTGGCCGGATCATATTGATACCATTTGGCTTTCGGGTATTCGGTCAGGATCCCGATCATCTGATGAGCCAGCGCCGGCGAGGTCACTGTTTGGGTCAGGAAGCGGATCCCATCACCCTGTTTATCTTTTTGCGCATCAAGCGCGGCCCGCATTTCGCCAATAAACTTGTCCCAGCGCGAGCTTTCGGCACGGTAGGTGATCATCTGCGACCGGTCGGGGTCGTACATGCCCAACAAAGCGGCCTGCGCGAAAACATCGGTCGCGCCCAAGCTGCCGGGATGGTCGGGATTACCTTCGATCTTGGTCGGGCGGCCTTCGTTACTGCGCGCCAACAATCCGATCGCAACGCCGTTCAGGGTCATCGCGGTGGCAAAGTACAAAGCCTTGCCGGGAACGATCTCTTCCGGTTGCTTGACGTAAGGAACGATCATCTCAGGCGGTTGATAGACGCAACCGCTAAGCCCAGCCAGCGCCAGGGACGCGCCCATTACCTTAAGGAAAGTGCGGCGCTCGACCGGACTATTCAGTTCGTCCGCTTGGGACGGGAATTCGCGTTGAACCAGTTCATTGAACTCGGGCGAGTCGGCGAGTTCGTCCAGGCTCCGCCAAAAATTCTTGCCCGATCGATCCTGACCGGCAAGAACGCGGTCACGCATCAGTTTAAAGTTGATATGGCGGTCTGGGCTAGACATTCAATATATCCTTGCGATCGATTAACGGTGACAAGTCGAACAACTGGTCATAACTTCTTTGGATTTGATCTTGTACTTCAGTTTAAGTTCCGCACCATGCGCTAACTGCTCGTCCGTCGTGTTTTCCTGCGGATATTCCATATCCACGACCTTATCCTTGTCACGCAGGAATTTCTCGGGCGCGCGGTGACACGCAATGCACCAGGACATCTGCAATGAAGACTTTTGAAATACCGCGGGCATCTGGTCGATGCGGCCGTGACAGGTAGCGCAACCAACGCCCTTGCCCACGTGAATGCTGTGGTTGAAATAGACGTAATCAGGCAGATCGTGCACGCGCTGCCATACCATCGGCTTATTGTCACGCAGACTGGCCCGGACCGGCTCTAAATAAGGAGCATCAGCCCACAGCTGCTTGTGGCAATTCATGCAAGTGGTGGTCGGCGGAATGCCGGCAAAACTAGAAGTCTCAACAGAAGTGTGACAGTAACGGCAATCAATGCCGTCGTCGCCCGCGTGGTGCTTGTGGCTGAACTGAATGGGTTGGGCGACTTCCAGGCCGGCGCTGGTGTTGTAGCCGGAATAATTAAGCTGCGCCCAGGCCCACGAAACCAGCACCAGGATGAAAATGCCGCCAAAAACGCTCAGCTTCACCAGGGCGTTTGCACTATGATGAAAGATCTGCGGCATCGCTCTCTCCCTCGGAGTAACCTTTCGCGCGAATCGACATACAAAACCGCGCGTTTGATTAGAATTGCGCGGTCATCGACCTATAGACTACCGAACGTAGACCTACCCACAAGAAACGGTTTTAATATCAACCGGATCAAAAAATTGTCAGACTCGATTCAACTACGAAGTGATATTGATACTACGTTTTAATTCAATGTGCAAGTTTTCACTTTATCCGACGGACAATCTATTTGCCCTGAACGCAAGCGAAAGGAAATCGCGGCCAATTTCGGTCTCAGTCACCCATTCTGCTCAAAAGTCGCTCTGTGGTGAAGATAAAGCGTTGCATTAAGAACTACCCGCCGTTTTTTGGTTCGCGGGCCAGCAAGGCCGCGCCGATCGCGACCGCGTCCAGGCCCAAGGCGCCGGGTACGATCTGTGTGACCGCAAAACACGGGGTGAACGATCGGCGCTCAGCTTCGCGCAGGATGGGATCCATGACCAGGTCCCCGGCCTCCATCACCAAACCGCCGAGGATGATCCGCTCTAAATTCAGCAAATTGATCACGCTGGCGATAGCGGTCCCGATATAGCGGCCGGTCCGTTCGATCATCAGGGCGGAAAAATCGTCGCCATTGCGAGCTTCGCGCACGATATCGGCGACGGTGATCTCGCCGGATGCCGCCAAATGCGACAGGGCCGAGGTGGAATCGCGCAGCAGACGCTCGCGCGAGCGGCGCACGATATTCGGGGCGGATGCGACCGATTCCAGATACGTCATCTCACCGGCCGTGCTGATCACCGTGATATGCCCGAATTCCCCGGCAAAACCGCTAGCCCCGACCCATAATTGGTCATTCAGGATGATCGCGCCGCCCACGCCGGCGCCAAACGTCGCATAGAAGACGTTGTGGCTGCCCTTGCCCGCACCGACCAAGTGTTCACCCACTGCCGCGGCATTAGCATCGTTTTCCAACTCGACACGCAGACCCGTTGCGGCCTGAACATCGGTCTTCAAGCTGCTTTGTACCAGGCTGGGCAACGCTTGCGAGATAAGAATGTGGTCGGTTTGGCGATTGATCAGGCCGGGCATGCCGATACCAATGGCCTCGACATTTGCCGCGGTGGAACGCAGATCCGCGACCACTTCGGCGATCTGTGGGATGAGGTTTTCAATGGTCAAGGCCACCGAACGGCGGTCGAGCACGCCACCTTCAGCATCGATCACCGCCGCCCGGAGCGTGGCCGCCGATATGTCGATCCCAATGTAATTGGCCACCGATGGGAGATTATTGGTCATGGTCGGGTTTGCGCCGCACGGTGATGAACAAATATCAATTTATGGTTCATTTGGAACCGTGATTCTAATTAACCCGTTAAGGGCTGTCAAACCGTTGCTTCTGTGTGTAAAATGAGGCGCCGGAACCCGCAGTTTGTGAGAATTATGGAAATTCGCTCGATATTGCTGCCGACTGACTTTAGCGCGTGTGCGAATCAGGCGCTATCGTATGCCGCTTACTTCGCCCGGCTTCACGGCGCAAAGATCGTTTGTGTTCACGTCATTGAACCGATCATACCCGCGGTGGGTTACACCGGATTGGCGGAAACCCTGCCGACGCCCGACCTGAGCGAACAATTGGAAGATGCCGCCGAACGCGAGTTTCCTATGATAGCGGACTGCGAAGAGTTCCAGGGTCTGGAGGTGGATGAAGTGATCGCGCACGGTGATGCCGCCGCCGAGATCGTCCGCATCGCCGCCGAACGCGAAATTGATATGATCGTCATTTCGTCGCATGGCCGTACCGGATTTGGCCGGATCATTTTCGGTTCGATCGCGGAAGAGGTCGTCCGGCACGCACCGTGTCCGGTCCTGGTCGTCAAATCCCCGGAAGAGACTACGCCGTAGGCGGTAAGCGCGGGCAAAACGAGAATTATTGGTGGCGCCCGAATGCCCGCACACCTTATGGAGCATCCCGTTTACGACATCATCGGCCAATACGGGCTGTACGCGGTATTTTTCCTCGCCCTGATCGAGGGGGACATCACGCTGCTCCTAGCCGGCGTTTTGGCGCATAGCGGATTCTTTGGTGAATACAGTTTTGCCAAGGTCCTAATGGCCGGAACCCTGGGTGGGGTGGTGGGTGACAATTTGGCCTATGCCACCGGACGCGGCGCG
>JBDSEC010000184.1:0-11578 GCA_039920205.1 Pyrinomonadaceae bacterium | reverse complement strand
GATCTGAAAAAGTTGAATTCAGAAAATTATCGGCATCCCGTTTAGAGGCGGTCTTTGACCGCCGGTATTAGGCTACGCGAGGCACGGCGGTCAAAGACCGCCTCTTAACGGTGCGTAGTAGCTTTAGGCTAAATACGTAGAAACACGTATCTCAAATGCGTGGACCTGCGTATTCCCGCGCCGCGCGTTTCCGCTTAACTTTCCTCCGTGGTTACTTTTACCCAAAGATCGAAGGAATCAATGAAGATCCTTATCGCGGACGACAACCAGCAGGTTCGCGAGCTGATGCGCGACTACCTCCCCGCTTCGGCCAACGAGATCTACGAATGTAGTGACGGCGCCGCAGCGGTGGCGCTCTACAAAAAATATCTGCCGGACTGGGTGCTGATGGATTGGGAAATGCCGAATACGAACGGAGTAACGGCGATCCGGCAGATCATCGCCGAATTTCCGCGAGCGCGGATCTGCCTGGTAACGGCGTTCAACGACGCGGATATCCGCACCGCAGCGTTCGCGGCGGGCGCCGTCGGATTTGTATTGAAGGACAATTTGTCAGAATTGGAAGCTCTGCTGAACGCGCCGATGGACCGAGGAAACGGAATTTAGGTTAGGAGAAAACCGTCATGAACCCGATGCATGTTTTGAGAAACAAATCTCGTACAGAACTACGGTCCTTTCTGCGTTTAGCGAAATATGTTCTTCCCGTTTTGGCCGTCCTGCTTTACGCGGGAGTAACGGACGTACAAATTTCCGCCGGTCAAACGCGAAAAGTGACTTTGGTCAGTTATGCGGGCTTCACGTCGGGGATGCAGGTCCAAAGAATTAATGATCAGTCGAACTCCTGGGCGTTGCGACACACGATCATCTCTTCCGAGCGCGGCTCCGTCGACGTTCCGACCTCGGATCCCATCAGAGTCTACTTCCAAAAGTTGGAAGCCAACGTGAGGTTAAATACGTTTCACACGGAGATAGTCGATGTGCCCGGAGATGTTTGCTTCAAAGTCGAAGGCACCTTAGCCAGTCCGAATGTCTCCCGCTGTGACGAGTCGGTGGGGGTATGGGGCCCGGACGTACGGCAGATCCGTTTCCAGAACGAGGCGTGGTATGACGCGCAGATGACGGTGACCTATTACGAGGACCAAACGGTCGGCGGGACGACGATGCCGACGCCAAAGTCGATCGAGACCGGGTTTATCAACGGCTTGGGCGGCAAATACCGTTTGGTTAACTTGCCGGCCACCGTTTCGTTGAAGATGCCGATCATCATCGCGTTGCAAGGCAGCACCACGGTACGCGACAGCGTTTGGGTAAACACGATCCCGGCGAATTTTACGGGCAATCCAGTCCCCTGCTACAAGGTTTGGGGGACGGTGCTCGATCCGCAAGGCGGGGCTTGTAACGATACACCCGTGGCGGTACCACCCACACCACCGTCTGCTCCTATCATCACGTCGGTGAACGGTGAATCGGTCTCGCCCGCCGCGCAGTTCGAGCGGGATTGTTACAACCTCGTGCAAAACAAGGTTCCCTATGACACCGAAGGTCATACGGCCTGGTCTCCCGGAAATATCGTCAACCTTTGTAAAGGCACCACCAACCCACAAGCCACGATCTCGTGTTTCAACACCGAAATGCCGAGATCCGGCTGGTCGGCGGCCAGTAAATTTTGCTCGCTGAATAGCGCTGCCGTCGCAACCGCTATGCCCCCAACCCCTCCTTCTTCGACCACGGGTGCATCCGGGCAGCCAACCTTAGTGAACCGCCAGGCTCACGATATCGACGCCAAGAACGGTGAGGTTTGGATCATCGGAACTCAGGTGGTCGGCAATGACTATTCGATCCATAAACTAATCGGTGGAAGTTGGACCACCCTCGACGGCGCCGCCCAGCGGATCGCCGTCGACGGACGCGGATCGGCCTGGGTGATCAGTTCGGCCGGCATGATCTTTCGCCGGATCAATGATCAATGGGTAGTGATCCCGGGGATAAACGATGGGCCGGCCCGCGACATCGCCATCACCAACAGCGGCGAAGTGTGGCTGGTGACCACCCGCGGATCGGTTAGCCGGTACACCGGAGCGGGATGGACCTCGCCACAAGGCATGAACGCCACGCGGATCGATTATTTCGCCGATACCGATACCCTGCAGCTCGTCGACACAACCGGGAAGCGATGGACCCACGAATCGGCGACTTCGTGGGTGATCGCGGGCGACCCCTCGGGACTGGCCGCAGATTACGCTGACTACGCCGCCGATAGTGACGGCACGCGATGGGCGATCGATTCCAGTTTCAACATCTGGCGACTCGGCCGGCGCACACCGTGAGCCGAAGTGGCGGGGTCGGGGGTTAGGGGTCGGGGCTGGGGTAAGAAATGACAGATCTTCGGCGAGCATTGGGTTTCCATTAATGCATTACGCACGGTAAGTGAGGAGACGGTAGTTATGAAAGAAAAATCCAACCTATTATGTCCATCGTTCGTCGCTCGCATTACGATGCTCGCGGCAATGGCAATTCTCGTGTTTGCAGCGGCTAGCGAAACGCCGGCCCAGAGGGATCTCGGACGCGTACTAAGCCCGAACCCCGATAACTCGCCTAATAACGGGTTGCAGTTCCCCCTCGAATGCCGCGAGTACGAAGTCGTGATCACCACCGCGGGGGGCCGGGACGAGGGCGCTGACGGTAAGGTATTTGTCACCATCAACGGCGACCAAGGGTCAACCGGCAAGATCGAGATCTCGGGCGGAGTTACGCTGAGACGCGACGACGCGCATCGGACCGACACTCCGTGTCTCTACTACGATCAACCTTCGACCTTTGTCCGTTGGGGAACAAGCAGAAAAGAGGTTATCGCGGCCCCGATGATCTCCGAAAATCAGTTTCCCGCCGGCAGCACGACCACCGTGGTCATCAATACTTATGACGTCGGTAACCTTAGTTCCATCACCCTCGAGCACGAAGACTGGTATCCGCGTTGGCAGATCGATGAGTTGTCGCTCTCCAGCGGCGGGCGGGTTCTGGTAAACATGCCCAGATCGCGTTGGTTCGTGCCGGGGTCGCTGGTCCAGACCTTTTACGCTCACGACGATCCGAATCGAAACGACTATCACATCACTTTCACCACCGGGGATGTTTACCAAGCGGGGACGGATGCCAGCGTGACGCTTTCGATCCAAGGCCCGGACGGCGTGGTCCCGCCGACGCGACTGGACCCGCGTATGTCGGGCAACCCCTTCGAACGGGGCCAGACGGACGAAGTGGATATTTACGATCAACCGGCGGTAGCGAAACGGGGAAGTCCGAGCCCCTCGATCAAGAACATTACGTTGACCCTCGGGCCCGGGGCGAACTGGTATGTCGGTTCGATCACGATCAGCGGCGACAAGCTCTGCGTTTACGAGCAGGTTGACCGATGCCGGTACGGAAGCCCGGAAGTATTCGCGGTTAACGGTTGGCTGGAAGGCGGCAAGCCGGTCATTCTTTATCCCACCACGCTGGAATCCACCACCCAGGGCGTGCGCATGATCACGTTTCGGAACGACGCCGGCTACAACGCACGGATGTTCGTCACTTACCTCGTCAATGGACTCCAAGGGGTTCCGTTCTTAAAAACCCTGATCACGGCGGAGATGCCGCTGGGCCAGAACAGTACCGTCGAGGTACCGTCCGACGCCCGTAGCCTAAAGATCTCGCTGATCGGTGTGGCTACGGTAAACAATGATTTCTATACCAGTGATTTTACCGGATTTCCCAAGAGCGATCTCTGTTTCAAATCTTGGGGAACGCTGTTCAGTCCGCAAGGCGGAACCTGCGACGGACAAGCCGTTTCCACCTATGCGGACATCGCCGAGCTGCGCCGCGCCGAAGCCGGGCCCTCGACGCTAGGCGACGTCCTTGCGTTGATCGGCGCGACGCCCCGCCCGATCAATGCGACACCTCCGCCGGCTCCGCCCCGAGATTCAACCGCGGGTTCGATCGCGACTTCGAGTAACGGATCCGCGCCGGTCGCTTCGCCCTCGGGCCCGGCCGTGACGGCGGTCCCCGCGACTGCAACCCCGGTTCCGGAAACAACCTCGGGAACCAGCATGATGTGGGGGCAAGCCCACGATATCGACGCCAAGAACGGCGAGGTCTGGATCGTCGGGATCAAGGGCGTCGATATGGGTTGGTCGATCCTGAAATTCGACGGCACGGGCTGGGTCGAAATGGATGGGTCCGCGCGACGGATCGCGACGGACGGGCATGGCTCAGCGTGGGTGATCAACGCGACGGGTGCGCTCCTTCGGCGACAGAACGGCGGCTGGGTCGAAGTGCCGGGAATACGCGACTCGCCCGCGCGCGATCTCGCGATCACCAATGCGGGCGAGCTTTGGATCGTGACCACGCGCGGATCGATCAGCCACTATACCGGTTCGGGTTGGACCTCGCCGCAGGGCATGAATGCGACGCGGATCGACTATTTCGCCGACACGGACACATTGCAGCTCGTCGACACCGCCGGCAAACGATGGACGCACGAGTCGGCGACGTCGTGGGTGATCGCTCGCGATCCTACTGGCCTGTCCGGAAGCTATGCCGATTACGCGGTCGATAATGACGGAACCCGCTGGGCGATCGATGACGGATACAACATCTGGAAGATGGGTCCGGCCGGGCCGCAGGCGGCTACGATCCAGGGCGAAACCCAGTTACGCCCCGTCGCGCCGATCGTCGCTGCCGCACCGCGGACGATCACTTTCCGCAACGAGGGTGGTTTCAACGCCCGCCTAATGGTCATTTACTCCGAGGTCGGTCCCGGCGGATTCCCGCTGACAAAACTTCTCACGTCCGGCGAGTTGATGCTGGGGCAGAGCAAATCGTTGGAGGTTCCCGAATCGGCGCCCGGCCAATTGATCACGGTCCAGTTGATCGGAACGGCGACGACCAACGACAACTTTTTCTCGACCACACTGGACGCGGGCTTTACCGGCGACCGCTGTTTCAAATCTTGGGGCACGCTGTTCAGCCCGCAAGGCGGCGCGTGTAAGTAGCCAGCAATGATAGGACTGAGGAGACCACGATGAACCCGATAAATACGACCAACATTACTATTCGTTTGCTGCAATTAATTGTGGCTTTGGCGGCGATCTGCTCCTTCGCGGCGGTTGCACAGGCGCAAGCGCCGGACCTAAGCGGTACTTGGAAAATGTACGACGAACGAGGAACCTACATTCCCAACGACGCAACTATCACTCAGCTGGGCGCGAGTGTGACGCTGGACAACGGTCACGGCAGCGTGGTGCCCACAACCCTGATGAACGACAACACGGTTTCGGCGTGGGGTCTGCTGGGCACGGTCAAACAAAATGGAAACCGGATCGAATGGTCCAATGGTTATGTCTGGGTCAAAATTCCTTCGCAGGTGCAGACGCCCCAGATCTTTTCGACGCCGGCACCATCGGCGCAGGCCACGGACCTGAACGGTAAATGGAAGATGTATGACGAACATGGGACCTACATTCCCCAGGATGCGACCATTAGCCAGTCGGGAACTAGCGTGTCCATCGACAACGGGCACGGCAGCATCGTACCTTCGTCAATCGTCAATAACACCGTCTCGGCGTGGAATCTGACCGGTAACATTATCCAGAGCGGATGGCGGATCGAATGGTCCAATGGCTACGTCTGGACGAAGATCCGCAACACCACCGCCGCTACGGTAGAGGAGACACGGGTCGAGCTACCGGCCGACCAGAGCGAAAGCCAAAGCGCAAGTATTCCCGCCCGCACGATACAGTTAAAAAGTACTGCCGCTTATTCCGCTAACGCGACGCTGAGCCGGCCGCGCGATGCTGAACCCGCTCACTCGGGGTCGGTATTGAGCGGCCAAGCGATCACCGTTCAATCGGCGCCCGGCATTCGAGCGGACGAACCGGTCGAGCTTCGCATCTATATGGAGCATACCGATGATCAGGAAGATCTGCTCCGCAAATATACTTTTCGCGCTAACCTTGACACCAGTAACATCTGTTACCAGGTCGGCGGTACCCTGCTTAAACCGACCGTGTCGGTGTGCGACAGCTCGTTGGGTGAAGGCGTAGAACCAGCGCACATCGAATTCCGGAACGAATCGTTCTTTGAATCAAAGATGAGCCTGTACGCCGGGGATGGACGCTTGCTAGTGGATATGGATGCGATCTTTTCCGGCGGTGAACGGGTGTTGTATATCCCCATGAATACGCCGAGCGCCATGAATGTTAAGGTCCGGGGTGTGTTGGCCTCGCCGGACACCGTGCTGGACCAGCCGATCGATCCGAAGAACCCGCCCAAGTGTTTCAAAACTTGGGGCAGCTTGATCGCACCGAAAGCCGGACTATGTTCGGTCGAGGGCTCCGCCCGGTTGCTCACGCTCAAGAACATGGGCGGATGGAATGCGCGGATGGATGTGACCTACTACAACACGAATCGGCCGCTGATCGGCGAAACTCCGGTCACCGTCTCGACTAACATAGTCGAACTGGGGGGCGAGGAAACCATCATTATCCCGCGAGGGTCATCGACGACGCCGGTTGACATCGTGATTCGACGAGCAGGCGCAACCCGCGACGAAGGTACTATCGCCTTGCGGACTACGCTGCCTTACGACTTCACCGATTCGCACTGTTATCGCACGGAGGGAACGGTTTTCCAACCGACCGGCGCGACCTGCGAAGGCGACGCCAATCCGCTAGCGGGCAATACCCGGCAGATCCAGTTCAAGAACATTGCCGCCTTCGACGCCGCGTTGGAAGTGACCTACATCGAATCCAACAAGGTGAATGGGGTCAAGACGGAAACCCCGAAAACCGTAACCACCGGCTTCATCAATGCGGGCGTCACCCGGATCATCTCGGTACCGGCCGAGACCGCCAAAAACAAGTCGATCACCGCGCGCGTGATCGGGAACGCGACCGTCCGGAACGATATCTTCTTTGGCAAGATCCCGGCCAATTTCTCCACCGACAAAACGCCGTGTATCAAAGTATGGGGTACGGTCTTCCAACCGGTCGGCGGCCCTTGTACCGCGACGACGCCGGTGACGGAAGATCGGACGATCACCTTCTATAACACCGCGGGTTTCACCGCCAAGCTGATGGTTATGTACTACCCGCCGCCAAACGCACAGGGGATTTCGATGCCCTTGATTTTTATGTCCGAGGATCTGCCCTCGGGCCAAGGGAAATCCTTTCTCATTCCCGAATCCGCGCCCAATACCAAGGTGACGGTCAAACTGGTCGGGATCAGCACCCTAAACGACGACTTCTTTTCGGAGGTATTGGACGGGGAATTCACCGGCCTCCACTGTTATAAAGCGTGGGGTACGCTGTTCAGCCCGCAAGGGGGGAAATGCGATTGAAGTGAGCTGTGAGCAGCCAGAGCGCGAAGCGCGCGGTGCCGGGGCAGTAAACCGTCTCAGCGTAAGAGGTCAGAACCGGGAGCGGTAGCGACTGGGTTCCTATGCTTGCTACCGAGCGCTTACGGATCAGGACGGTGTTATTTCAAAAAGCGGGGATAGGTCTACGCGGGAAGAACCCAGTCGCTACCGCTCCCGGTTCTGACTTCTCATTCGCGTAACCGTATTAATCAGCCATCCATTTTAGAGGTGGCTTTGACCGCTGGGCCTGGCGGCACCAATCACCGCCGGTCAAATGCCGCCTCTAAACGGTGACCGGTTACCGTTCTCAATCAAACCAAAATGGCAGCTTTTTCAGATCCGCGTCATCCGCGAAAATCCGCGGCTGAATCTTTCCCCCGGCCGCTGACTCCCGGCTCCCGTTCCTACGGCGTTGGATCCGCCACGAAATCAAAATTCGTGACGTTACCCGACGGTGAAACATTCTGCGTGGGTTGGGCCACCACGTAACGCTTGGTCGCGACCGTAACCGTGTAGGTCTGTGCCGAATGCAACCCGGTGAAATTGAAGTAGCCAAAACTACCGGTCACAACCGTTAGAGGTGACTGAAGGTCGCCACCCGACGCCGTAACCGATGCATTGCGAATGCCCGCGCCTCCGGCCGTTAATACCCGTCCGCTAACCGAAACGTTGATTACCGGGATCATCGCATAGCCGTGCACCGCTCCATTAAAGACCGCGGTTCCCACGATGATGTTGTTTTCCGAAATGCCCAGCGCGGATGACGACGTGTTGGTTGATAAGTCCCAACCGGTGCCGACCGGGATCAAATCGGCCAGGCGATAAGTATTGGTTCCGTTGTAAAGGAACGGGATCGCAAAGGCGGACGAATCGGTGCCGACCGCCCAACCGGCGGAATTGACCGCGCGCGCAGAACCTTGAGAGGTGCCGGCCGCCAAGGGGATCGCCACCATGCCGCCCGCTTGGGTCCAAATGAACGGCTGTCCCGAACCCTGATTCAACATGCTGGAACCGACTACATGCCCGGCGTTGCTTACGCCAAACGCAAGCGCGCCGTTGGCGCCAGGCAACGCGCCCACTTCAAAGGCCGCGCTCTGGCCAATGTCATACACCATTCCAACATTGCGCGCCGCGTTGTTGGGATCGATGCCCGGTCCGACCACCCGGCCGGAATCGTTAATGCCGAACGCGGTTTGGAAAAAGCTCCCGCCCGATGTTGTCTGCGAGATAAGCGTCGCCGTGGCTCCGTTGTAAATTACCGCCTTTTGCAAACTCCCCGAATTGACCGAGCCGACTGCGATCCCCGAAGCATTAACATCATTGGCATCGCCCAGCGTTTCGCCCGCCGGCAGCGGAAGTTGCGAAATGGCACCGTTTTGCCAGACCACCGGTAAGCGGCTGGTCCCGAATAAAGAAGCGGCGGCCGTACCCACGACGGTGTCGCTGTCATTCGCGGCATTGGAAACGGCGAACGATCTGCCGGCCAGCAGTGGCAGTCCCACCAGACCGCCACCAAAGTTCCAGGTGAACGCTTGCGAACCACCGGTACGAACGGATCGGCCCACCGCCACGCCGCCGCTTGATACTCCAAATCCCTGCGACGCCGTATCGGTCATCAACACCACGCCCAGATCGAAGATCTGATACTGCGGCCCGGCCGGGACGCCTTCCGTGCGGGTCAACGATGTATCTTTGATCGATGTTTGCTTGGTCTGCGCCGATACCCGGCCCGTCGCGGCTAAACCGGCGGCAAACACCGAAACCATGATTAAAATTGAGAAAAGGCCGCGGAATCGCACGCTCGTTATGTTCTTCATATGTGTTTGAAAACCGCCAGGGATCCCCACCAAAATTGTGACACGAATATATCGCAGGAAGTTATCAAGTCAAGCGGAAGCCAGAGCCTGGTGGGGCGGATATCCGAACACTTCGATCGCGATCGTTCATCAAGATCCATCCGCCAACCCGATCCGTTCAACTAACTCCAAACCCGGAAGGCCAAATCAAAAACAAAAAACGCTTGTAAGGAATCCCGCACACCCTCGACTAACAATGCGTACGAGGAATTGATGAGTGATGGATATTACGCGAAACAACTTGGCCGTGACGGAAAGCGCTGGTCCAACGGGTCTGACGCTGGCCCAATCGCTTAACACGCATTGGCCCGAGTATCTGATGGAGGCGTTGGAGCTGGGCCTGTTCATGGTATCGGCCTGCGCATTCACCGTGCTGCTATTTCATCCCGCTTCGCCGGTCGCACAAGCAATACCCAGTGAACTTTTCCGTCGCGTGTTGATGGGTGCGGCCATGGGTCTAACCGCGATCGGCATCATCTTTTCACCGCTAGGCCAACGGTCGGGCGCTCATTTCAATCCCGCCGTAACGCTCACTTTCTTACGGTTAGGCAAGGTCCAACCTTGGGATGCGGCCTTTTACATTCTGTTTCAATTCATCGGCGGCGCGTTTGGAGTCTTGCTCGCGTCGCTCGCACTGCGCGGTTGGATCGCACACCGGTCGGTCAATTATGCGGCCACGGTGCCGGGGCCAAATGGAACCGCGACCGCTTTCACCGCGGAACTGATCATCTCTTTCCTGCTAATGACGGTGGTCCTGGCGGTTTCCAATACTAAGCGATTAGCGCGTTGGACCGGGCTGTTCGCAGGAACGTTGGTCGCCGTTTACATCATCATCGAAGCGCCCATATCCGGCACGAGCATGAATCCCGCGCGGACGCTGGGTTCGGCCTGGGGGGCAGGGCTTTGGACCTCGCTCTGGATCTATTTCATCGCGCCGCCACTGGGCATGCTCTTGGCGGCAGAGTTTTATCAACTGGTCCAACGCGGGCGCGCCATCGGGTGTGCCAAGTTGCATCACCACAACCAACTACGCTGCATCTTTCGATGCGACTTTCAGCCATAAAGAGACACTTTCTTAAAGGAGATAAGGTTATGAAAAATTTCAAATTCATCATCGCGCTGGCGCTGTTCGCGATCGCAACGGCCACTCCCAACGCCAACGCGGCCACCCCGAAACGCCAAGACAATCCGGTGAAATTCACCATTCGCATCGAAAACATCTCGGTCGCCGATGGCCAAACAGCCAAGAACGGAGCCAAGTGGTCCTTTGCGCTTTCGCCCGGACTTTGGGTTCTGGACCAAAAGAAATTCGTCCTGTTCACGGAAGGCAAACCGGCCAGCAAAGGTATCGAGGCCCAGGCCGAAGACGGGATGCCGATGATGTTGGTCGACGAGCTGGCCGTGGCCAACCACGCGTCATTTTTGCACGGGGTCTTCAATACTCCCGCCGCCGCGATGGCGCCCGGACCGATCCGTCCCGGTGAAAACTATGAATTCACCTTTACCGCCCGTCCGGGAATGAAGCTGATGTTGGTGATGATGAACGGTCAGTCGAACGACGAGTTCTATGCGCCGGAAGTCGGCGGCATTGCGCTGTTCGATACCAATGGCAATGCGTTGACCGGTGATGTAACGCGGAAATTCATCCTGTGGGATGCCGGGACCGAAGTTAATGAAGAGCTTGGTGTGGGCGCCAACCAGGGTCCGCGTCAATCGGCCGTGAATACCGGCGCCGACGAGCACGGCGTGGTTCGCCGCGCGAAAAACGAAGCGATCTATGACCACACTATCCATTTGTTTCGCGTCACCATCGCGCCCGAGCGGGCGATGTAAACCGTTCGCGAATTAGGCGGCCGACCGATACGTAGTTGAAAGGTTGGCCGCCGGCGCGGACCAAAGGAGAACTACCGTGAAGATAGTACTTAGATCAATTGTCACCTTCGCTCTGTTGCTGGTTCCGGTGCTAACCGCGTCGGCCCAAACCGTAAACAAGCGAACGTTGACGCTGGACGGCGCGCGGCAGGTGATCGCCGCGGCCATCGAATATGCCCGCAAGAACAACGCGCCGGGTGGCGTCATCGCGGTGGTCGATGACGGCGGGAACCTGATGGCGCTTGAGCGCTTGGACGGAACGTTTGCCGCTGGCGCCACCATCTCGATCGGTAAAGCCCGGACCTCGGCGCTATTTAAAAAGCCGACCAGGGTGTTCGAAGAGATCATTAAGAATGGCCGCATCGCGATGACGGCGCTGCCGGATAGTCTATTTACGCCCTTGCAAGGCGGCATCCCGATCCTGGTTGACGGACAGATCGTCGGTGGGGTCGGCGTC
>JBDSEC010000183.1:0-5891 GCA_039920205.1 Pyrinomonadaceae bacterium | reverse complement strand
GTTGCGCGAAGGGAAGATCCCTTGAAGCGCGATTATGTAGTACAAGCCCAAATAGGGTTGCATGTTCTCGTGCGGTTGGGTCGAGCCCGTTATCCCACTGGTTGACGCGCCCATGGTGGTGTTGCTGGCAGGTGCATAGAGCGGCGCATCGTCACTATATCCAAACACCGCGTTTTGCGGACTCTTGACCGAATTCGGATTGCTATCCGTATTATTTCCCCCTGGCGCCGCCGCGTGAACATGGGCCGGCATCTCGGTCGTCAAAAGAGTTACGGTCGGTGTACCCGATTGTTGACCCAAGACATAAGGACTTAGACCTGGACCTTGACCGGGACCGATCGGTACCCGTCCGCGCAGATCCGGCAGCGCGAAGGTGGTGGTCCCGTTTCCACCGTAGGTTGTCCCCAGCAATGAAAAAAGCGCTGTGTTCTGAGCAATTGACAATATCTGTCCCTGGCAAAATGCATAGCTGCGGGGGGCAAAGTTACCCGCGAACATTACGATACCGGCAATAAATGGTTGAGCCATGGTCTATTCTCCTGAACTACGCTGACAAACGAACTTGAGTCACGAAAACCGAAACTTGCATTGCCCGTTGCCTAGGGCAAGCATTCAAAAATTGATCATTTAAACCGCACCGGCGAACATCCGCGGTCATTCACGCAAAATCCGCCTGGCAATAGCGTCATGAAACTAGAGAAAATTCATCGGCCCAACGTAAACCGACCGGGAAACCAACTTCCACGGGGTGCGGGAAAGGCAGGTTTCGAAAATTAACCGTTCGACACTGGGTCGAATTCTACTCTTTTAATTACTAAAAGGACAAGAAAAGTTTTTACTTTTGCGGCAATTACTTTGAATCAGATGATTAAAATGCTTGCGCGATGAAAACGAAAGCCCTAAACTGCATTTAAGGGTCAGTTCCCCCGCGTCATTCCCTTCCAACGCAATGGAATACTTTTTGGTCAATTTGGAGACGTAGTTATGTCAATTTCTAGAAGAAAATTTATTCAAACGAGCGCATTAACGTTGGTCGCCGTGGGTGTGCCAATGGCCAGTTCCGATCTCGCGTTCGGGCAGGATGGTGCGCGTGGCGTGGCCCCGATCATTGGTCCGGGCGATATTCCGTTCGCTAGTCAGCAAGATCCGGTCTTCTTCTTTACTAAGGACACTTTCGCGCCGTACGTGAACACTTCCTTCGAGGTATTGAGCTCCGACGGGCGGCGGGCGAATTTCACTCTGACCGCGGTCGATGAGTTTCAAGCCAAAGGTAAGCTGGGCGCGGCCGAAGCGGGGCGCACGCAAACCTATTCCTTGTTCTTTACGGGTGGAAAGGGACTGTTTCCGGCCGACTCATACACGGTGAATCATGCGGCGTTGGGCATGTTCACACTTTTTATCGTCCCGATCGTAAGCCGCAACACGCAGATCTATCAGGCCGTAATTAGCCATTTGATCCGGTAACACCAGAGCTATCACTCTGCGGGCGGCCTCCATTCCAATGTGAAATGGGGGCCGTTTTCGTTTATTACCGCGAACCCGAGCCGTTGGAAGTAAGCCAGCGAGGGATTGCCCATCTCGACCGAGATATGCAGCGGAAGGCCCAATTGTACGGCTTCTTCTTTTAACTGTTGCAGGATCCGGCTGCCGATCCCGTTGCGGCGCGACGCCGTCAAAACGACGAGATCTAGAATAAGCAACTCTTCTTTCCGGCGCTCGACCCACAACCTTCCGACGGCTTCATCGTTCGCCAAAATTATTTGGTGCGTGGCGTTCGGATAATATTTCGCGTAATGAGTTTGTTGAGCCTGGAATTGATGTTGCAGAAATGCGGCCTGTTGTTCCAGGTTCCACCCGGTGAAGGAAAGCTCCATCTCACGCGAACTGGCGTAGATCCGAAACAAGAGTGGTTGGTCGTCCGGTGTGACGTCGCGAAATTCGACCGTGATGTTGGTAGCAGGGGATTCGACGGACATGATCTCTCGGCTTTGTGCTTAAACCACTAAACGGTTGATGATCGCTTCGTAACGAAACCCATCAGGTCGGTCACCGACCGGCACCAGGAAAAGATCGAATGATCCCAACGATTCGTGGTCCAGCGGGTACATGCTTTGCACCAGGCAAAATTCTTTGGGCCCGCGGAACAGCAAGGAATAATTATCGACGCGGGGATTAGGGCGCGGTTCGCCCACCTCGATCAACTCCAGCGACACGCGATGCTGGTCCGGTTCTAGGACAGCGTGAAAAAACGTATTCAATTGTTCGGCAAACATACCGCGATTCATATCTTCGATCATCTTGTCAGCACACTCCAACGGCTTCTCTTAGTTAACGTCCGGCTCGGCTCGCCGCCACTCCATCGTGATATTTAGTTCGGTACTGTCTACCTCGGTAAACCCCAGACGGCGATACAAACGATAAGCCTCGGGATTGGTTCGCGCGACCTGAAACACAAATCGCTTATCCGTCGCCGCGGCCTCGGCCTGCAACGCTCCGATCAGGTGTGAACCGATCCCGGAGCCGCGGTGTTCGGGCAGCAACGCAATATCGACGCCTAGAATTTCCCCGGCCGTCCGCAGCACGATGATTCTACCCACCGGAACGTCATTGAGCAAAATCAGATCACTGTCCGCGCCGGAATAGCTGATCTCGTAGCCCTGTTGTTGAGCACGAAACTGCATGCGTAGGAACATTTCAACCTGGTTCTGGTCCCAGCCCCAGGTGGCTATCTCTTGTTGGCGAGTGGCACAGTAAACCAGATAAAGAAACTCTTCATCGTCTGGTGCGACCGGGCGCAGGACCAGGTTGTCGGGAGTTATCGTCACGGCCAAGCATCTTACTAGAGGCCAGAGGTTAGTGGCTAGAGGTCGGAAAGAAGAGGTTAGAGTTTAGATGTCAGAGGTTAGTGGTCAGCATTAGTATCTACTACTAGGCTCTAAACTCAAACCTCTTACAGCCACCCAATGCTTTCTGACCTCTGACCTCTAACCTCTAACCTCTGACCACTGCACTTCTAGTGCGAATTGAAATACGCGACCGGGTAATCGCCCGATTGGCCCCAACTAAAATTCGTCGTGGGCGTCAGATAAGTCGGCGCCAACAGACTTTGGAAAGTTCCGGCCGGAAGCCAGATGGTCAATTCACCCTTCTGGTCGCCGTTGTAATCGCCGGTGATCGTGTAATCGCTGGCCGGGTTGCCCAAGTTGAAAGGTCCGATCAACGTTCCCGCTGGTGATGTTCGAATACGCCACGCCATCGGATTGACGATGAAGCTGGCCAAGCCGATGTCGGTCTTGCCATCGCCATCGTAATCGCCCGGAATGATCACATCGCGGTAATTCCCAAAGACGAAGTTATCGGTCGCCGCCGGAGTCAGCGAACCGGTGTTGGTCCAGCGATAGAAATGGGCCTGCGTCGGGTTGATCCCGTCGCGGGTTTCCAACACGAAGTCGTATTTCCCGTCACCGTCGTAATCGCCGGGGATGGGGAAGCCGCCGCCGAACGCGCCGACCGGAGTTACCGTTACCGACGTAGCATGCGTGGCGCCGCCCAGATAAGTGAACTGTCCCGTGTTGGCGTTCATGATCGCGGGATCGGCTTTACCGTCGCCATCGTAATCACCGACCACGGATGGATCGCTGGCACCGTTGCCCAAGGTGTAGGTCACCGTCGTCACGAAACCGCTGCTGCTGGTCAGCACTTTGAACTGTGCACCCACGCCGCCGGTCCAAACCGCGATGTCGCACTTGCCGTCGCCGTCGTAATCGGCCGGTACCGGGAAGTCGTTCAGCGTCCCGAACAGAATGTTCAGGTCGGCGGTCGGACCGCTGGTGTTGATCAGCCAGCGCATTTGGTTGGCCGCGATCGCATCCGAAGGCTCTAGGCGCGGCTCCAATGGATCGAACTTCTCGCCCGGCAGGCGGAAGTACCGTCCGCGATGCATGCTGCCCAACTGACCGTCACGCGGCGGACCAACTACCGTCACGGGCTCATCCATCTGCGCATCGCCGTTGATGTTGATCTGGTTGCCGGTGCCCGGCGGCGGGATCGGCAGGCCGCTGTCGCGCACCACCGCGTAATCCGTCTTCCCATCCCCATCGAAATCCAGCGGAGCAAGATTGGTTGTCATAGTTATCACTTGCGGGTTGCCGGTCAGGCTACCGTTCGACGTGTTAAAGCTCGCATTTCCACTGTAGGCGGCCGTTATCGTGTGGTTGCCGGTTGTCAGTGCAGTGGTCATGCACTGGGCCTGACCCGCAGCGACCGCAACGGCCACACATCCCACGATCGGATTGCCTCCATCAAAGAACTGAACGGTTCCGGATGGTGTTCCCGCTCCCGGTGCTGTGACACTAATAGCTGCCGTAAACGTCAGGTTTGTTCCAAGTGGTGCGGGGTTCTGCGAACTGGTCAAGTCAATTGATGTGTTTGCCTTGTTCACCACCTGTGGATTGCCGGTCATCGAGCCGTTCGACGTATTGAAGCTGCCGTCTCCGCTGTATGCTGCCGTGATCGTGTGATTGCCGACGCTCAATGAGCCGGGCTGACATTGGGCCTGAAGCACTTGTAACGCGACGTTCTGGCAGCCAGCGATCGGATTGCCACCATCAAGGAAGTTTATCGTCCCCGAAGGCGTGCCTACGCCCGGCGCGGTCACTGCCACCGTGGCGGTAAACGTCACTGGTTGGCCAAAGACGGACGGGTTAAGCGACGAAATTAAGCCCGTCGTCGTGTTTGCCTTGTTGACCACCTGCGGGTTGCCGGTCATCGAGCCGTTACTTGTATTGAAGTTGCCATCGCCGCTGTAGGCCGCGGTGATGGTGTGATTTCCGGCCGCGAGCGCTGCGGTCTGACATTGCGCTTGCCCGGCGGCGATCGCGACGCCCGTGCAACCCGCGATCGGATTGCCGCCATCGAGAAAGCTGAACGTCCCCGTCGGCGTGCCTGCTCCCGGCGCGGTCACTGAGATCGTCGCCGTGAAAGTCACCTGCTGGCCGAATACGGACGGGTTTGCACCTGAGGTCAGACCGACGGCTGTATTGGCCTTATTTACCACCTGCGGATTGCCGGTCATCGAGCCGTTGCTCGCGTTGAAGTTAGGATCGCCAGCGTACGTGGCGGTTATGGTGTGATTACCGATGGCAAATCCAGCGGTCGAACACTGGGCCAGTCCCCCGGCTAATGCGACGTTGCTACAGCCTATTATCGGATTGCCGCCATCAAGGAATTGGATCGTTCCCGTTGGCGCACCTGCTCCCGGGGCAGTAACCGCCATCGTCGCGGTGAACGTCACCGATTGACCAAACACCGACGGGTTGGTTGCAGAGGTCAGACCTACGGTGGTATCGGCTTTGTTGACCGTGTGTGCAACTGCGGGTGATGAAGCCGGGCTCGCGTTAAAATTTGCATCGCCCTGGTAGGTGGCCGTGAGGCTCTTGTTTCCCGCAGTAGTGCTGGTCAAGAGACAGCTACCCGTACCGCCCACGCTGATCGCTCCCGAACAGGTCTGTGAACCGTCCGACACCTGAACATTTCCCGTCGGGGCCGTCGGCGTGGCCGAACCCGGCGCGTTTACCGCTAAACTGAAATTGACCGTATAACCCTGCCCAACCACGGTCGTCGCTGGATTGTTAGTGATCGCGGCCGTCGTGCTGGCCTTATTAATGGTGATCGCCCCCGCAACTATCTGACTGTCCGCGGTGGCCGATGTGCTGCCTGCACCCACCGAAGAAGCGGTAAAGGTGGGCGTCAAATTGGCAACGCCGTCAACGAACTGGCCGTTGGTGGCGGACAGATTGCCCCTGACCGCCAGGCTAAAGATCGTCGATGACGCCGAAGGGAAAGCGAGCAACCCAGTAAGGTTTCCCGCCGCCGTCGATCCGCCACTACTT
>JBDSEC010000182.1:0-3497 GCA_039920205.1 Pyrinomonadaceae bacterium | reverse complement strand
CTGAACCCCGAAGCCGGATTCACCATCACCCAGTAAACCAATACCCTTTGTGGTTCTAATTCAAGCCCGCTCTCGGAACGAGAGCGGGCTTTTTGTCTTTGAAATCCTTATGAATTTCTTATAAACCGCTTACCTCATCCTTACGCGTTCCGGCTTACCTTGAATTTGTGCGCAACACTTGAGTTCGCACGTTCGAGCGAAACGAGGCGCTCTATAGATGCAAACGCACTTAATTGAAACGAAAGATACCGTCCGTAAAGACGGTGACGGGTCGTGGCCGTCCGCCCTGGCTTGTCTTTGCTTTTTGACCGCGGTTTTGACTGGTCTGACCGGCAGCGCCCTAGCCGTGACGGCCTGGTGGGATGGTGTCTCGTGGCTGGGCACGACCGGTACGGCCCTATTGGTAGCAATGATCGGCCTAACGCTGATCGGCGCCCACTTTCTTGACCTGGCCGAGGCCGACAACAGATCCACTACGGTTACGAACCGATCCGTTCCGGCGCCAAGTCAAATTCGAAGGCTAGCCTTGGGCCTGGCGGGCGCGGCCTGGGTGATCATCTTTCATTGCGGCGGTGCCCAGGCGCAACAGACGATCTTTAATGTGCCCACAACCGACGTGTTGGACCGCGGCAAAGTCTATTTCGAATTGGACGTGTCATTTAAATTCCCTAGCGATCCGAACAACTCGGTCAATCGCTTCTCGTCTGCTGTCCCCCGGATCGTGGTGGGCGCCGGCCACAAGATCGAGATCGGTTTGAACATCGCGCCGTTTGGCCGCCGCGGTTACGGAAACGCTTCGTTTGCAACGACTGGTAGATCTGGTCGGGGCGGCGGCCGTGCGGCTTCCCTCCGGTGGCGACAAAGGCGCCGAGCACGCTTTTCATTTGCGCACCAGTCCCATGCGCGATGACGACGGCCACTTGCTGGGTGCGGTGACCGTCATGGAAGACATCACCCAAATGCGCGCGCATGATCAGGCCCGGGTGGATTTTATCGATGTGGCGGTCGAGCATCTCCGTTTACCGTTGACCGAGGTCGAGCTGGGACTCCATTCGGTTCTGGAAGGATCGTTTGGCGATTTAAGTGAAAAGCAGTCCGATGTTCTGCAATCTTGTCGCGCGGACTGTGAACGGTTGGATGAGTTATTGCGCGACTTGCTTGAACTCTCGCATTTGGAGGCGGGGGCACAACCCGCGCATGCGTCGCGGATCGATCCGGCATATTTGCTCAAAGGCGCCGGCGAAAAGATTCGCACCCAGATCGAGTCCAAGCGGATCACTTTGATCGTTTCGGCACCGGCCAACTTGCCGATGGTTTGGGCCGATCGTGATCAGATCGATCGGATGCTGGCCCAACTTACCGACAATGCGATTCGGCACACGCCGGCCGGCGGCGAAATCGAATTGGTCGCGCGCCTGAATGATTCCGAAATTCGGATCGAAGTGTCCAACACCGGAGAGGTTATTCCGCGCGAGTTTGAGCGCGAGATCTTCGAGAAGTTCATTCAGGTGCCCAATGCCCCGGCGGGAAGATCAGGACTGGGACTCGCTATCGGAAAGCGCCTGATCGAACAAAATGGCGGCCAGGTCAGCGTTCGATCAGAACCGGGCCGCGGGGTCATCTTTTCGTTCACTTTACCGCTCGCGAGCTAGGTCAAACTGTAACGCTATACCTAAACGGCCGCGGCTTGACCTGGACCGTAAATTTAGTTATAAATTGGCCCCTTCGAAAATACTTTGCGCTTTTCCCGGCTTTTATTAGATCGGGTGAAGTGTCTGAATCTGAACCGATTTCGATAGCGTGCGGCGAATCGATCATTGGCCACCGGGGAGCGTGAGACCATGACCGAATACTACCTGGCTGCATCATCCGCCAAATTCTCTGGTCCGCGAAACTGGCTGATCTCCGGCCTACTCGTGATCGGGCTTGGCTCGGTCGCGCTGGCCCAGCAGACCGTTTTCAACGTACCGACTACCGACATTTTGGATAAGGGCAAGGTCTATGTCGAGGTCGACGTTAGCGCGAAAGTTCATGACGAGCGTGCGTTGAAGAAGTTCTCGTCGGTCGTGCCGCGGGTGGTCGTGGGCGTTCGTCAGCGCCGGGTCGAGGTGGGATTGAACGTAACCGGCAACATCCAACCTGGCAGGGATTCCACCACGTTGGTGCCGAATGTCAAAGTAAAACTTTACGGCAACGAGGGCAACGGTTGGGCGATGGTGACCGGCGCGAATGTATATCTGCCGGTACGGCAGCGGGTCTATAACGCCGGCGTATACAATTATGTGCAAGTCAGCAAGATGTTGGGCTCGAAAACGCGTATCGGTTTTGGCGGATACTTCTTTAGCCGGAACGTAGTCTCGCCCAATGCCAACCGCGCGGGTGGACAGTTCACGCTTGAGCAATCGCTCACGCATTGGCTGAGTTTCAACGCCGACTGGTTCACTGGCCGGCACTCGATGGGTTATCTAACCTTTGGCCCGGCGTTCAAGCTGGGTAAACGAACGGTGGGCACCGCCGCCTACGCGATCGGCAATGAGCACGTCCGCGACGGTAACCATTTCCTCTATTTCTCGTTGGGGTATTTAGTGAATTAGAAAGGTACGACAGACTGTTAGTCTGTCGATTCTCGTCGCGGTGCGGGCCGGTTCACGAACAACCCATATACAGATCCGTGAGGGCGGGCTTTCGATTGTCGGATCAAGAGAAACCTGTCGCGGAGTTCAACATTATAACCTCGATCTCGTAAGAGAACACTCAACGTACAAAACGTTCGACTAAAACTGGGGGCGCGGGCGTCTCGCCGGCGTGCGGTCGCCATAGCCGATCGCGTCGTTGGCCGATCATGCAGATTGAATCAAACGGGCCTCGTGGGTACGACTTCTCGCGCCGTAGGCGCTCGTCGCCGGCGAGGACGCCCGCGCTCCCAGTTCTACTTGCATCTTTGTTGAGATAGTGGCTTTCCTTAATGCTGGCAAGTGATTTGAACTGAATACCGCGACGAGATCGAGCGCTACCTCCGCAACGTGGCCGACTGATGAGCACCGACACCCAGACAGATACCGGTGTCTCCGATCAGGGGCTGTACAGCGCAAAGCCGGTCCTCACGGTGGATGGCACGAAGCAGCCCGCCCTCGGCGATGCGCTGATCGAGATGGAGATCTTCGACGACACCGAAGGGATGATGCGCGTGGAAGCGCGCTTCGAGAACTGGGGCCATCCGCCCGGCGGGGGTGGTGACTCCGACTTCATGTTCTTCGACGGTGGCGTGATCGCATTCGGCAAGAAGATCGAGATCGCGATCGGTCCCGAGGACGCATCGCAGACCGTGTTCACCGGGAGGATCAGCCAGATCGGCGCGCGCTTCGGACTGTCGACGGTGCCGGAGATCAGCATCTCGGCAGAGGATGCACTGCAGTTCTTCCGGATGACGCGGCGGACGCGGACGTACGAGAACGTGACCGACGCGGACGTCGCGGGCACGCTCGCGCGAGCGCACC
>JBDSEC010000181.1:0-9375 GCA_039920205.1 Pyrinomonadaceae bacterium | reverse complement strand
CGCATAAGCGATAGGTGCCCGGAAGAAGCGGACCTCTGTGCGAAACATCAGGACCTTTGTAATTTTGCCAGCGATTCGTTAGTCAGTAGGAAGAAAAGACGGGAGCGAATCCGTAAATTGATTCGCTCCCGTTTTTGTGTCAATGCAGATCGATTGTTACCAGCGCGGTTCGCGATCGCGGCTGCCACCGCCACCGCCGTCACGGCCGCCGCCGCCCGAACGGTTGCCGCCGCGTCCGCCGCCGAATCCACCACCGCCGCCGCCAAATCCGCGGTCGGTCTTCGGACGCGCTTCATTGACGGTCATTTCACGGCCGCCAAATTCCTTGCCGTGAAACTGGTCGATGGCTGTCGTCGCACCCTCCGACGTGGTCATTTCTACAAACCCAAATCCCCGTGAACGTCCGGTCTCGCGGTCTTCGATGACCACCGCCGATTCCACCTCGCCCGCTTGCGCGAAAAGTTCTTGCAGTTCCTCGCCAGTCGTGCGGAAAGAGAGATTTCCCACAAACAATTTTGTTGCCATTTCTAATTGATCCTCACGGCAAAAGAAGCTCGAGCGGGAATGTTACGCGGGAGTTATCAGAGGGGAGTTCCCTTTATCCCAAGCAGTGCGACGCGCCCGATCCTGGCAACCATAACGGAGCCCGCTTCTAAAGATTAACCACCAACCTCACTCTCTCTTCAGCCGATCGTCGTCGCTATGCTACGGACAGGCGAAACTACCAAAGTTTCGCGAGAGCAGGGATAAAAACGGAGAAATTATGCCGCGAATGTCGGATTTGCGCAAGGTTTTTAGGCGCTTTTGGGCGACTCAGAAAACCAATTCACTTTAAGTCCGATTTAGGTAGTCAAACGCAATTGCGGCGAGCATTAGGCGAAAAAGTTTTGCGAGTCTGCTAGAATGCTCACTCCATTGCCCATAACCAGCGCCCAAAATCGAGAGTAACAACTAGGTATGATCGGACAGGCCATATCCCGATACCAAATTGTCGAGCAGATCGGCTCGGGCGGTATGGGTGTGGTGTACGCCGCCGACGATCCACATTTGGGCCGCCGGGTCGCGATAAAATTGTTGGATGCGCCGACCGACGAATCCCTGAACCGGGCGCGATTTCAACGCGAAGCCCAAGCACTTTCGTCGATCTCTCACCCCAACATTGCCACGGTTCACGATTACGGCGAAACCGACGACGGCCGCCCGTTCCTGGTACTGGAACTGATCGAGGGAAAGACCTTGAGCGAACTGCTGGAAGCTGGCGCGTTAGATCTTTCCCAATCCGTCGAGATCATCATTCAGGTCGCCATTGCTCTAACCGCCGCTCACGAGAAGGGCATCATTCACCGCGACATTAAACCGTCGAATATCATGGTCACTGGATCCGGCGCGGTCAAGGTGCTGGATTTCGGCTTGGCTAAGCAGGTCGCGGACCTGAGCGTTAATGACGATCCCGCCGGGGTCCGGAATGATCAAACGCAAACCGGCATCGTGGTGGGTACGCCGCTTTATCTCTCGCCGGAACAGGCAAAAGGCCTGGCAGTGGACCAACGCAGTGATGTGTTCTCGCTGGGCACGGTCCTTTATGAATGCCTCGCCGGACGGCAACCATTTTACGGACTTAGCGCGATCGATATCGGCGGTCAAATCATTCACGTGAATCCTCCGTTGCCCTCAACCGTGAATCCGGATGTTTCCCCAGAGTTGGATGAGACGACGCTGAAGGCGCTGGCCAAGGATCCCGATCTTCGCTACCAAACCGCGGCAGAATTCGCGGCGACTCTCACGGTGGCAAAGAAACGTTTGGATGGTGGCCTGAAGCCGGTTCCGCGCAAGCCAGGAGCCCAGAAACCAAGTAACACGATCCAGCAATTATTTGAAAAGACGCAAGCTTTGCGCCAAAAACGCATCTCCGTTGGCGCCGTCGCTTTAGTCGCGGTTGCGCTGGTCGCGGTCGTCGTCGTGGTCCAATTTGCCTGGCGAAAAGCACCCCATAAACCAAATGCGGAAGCGGCGGAACTAGTTGAACGCGGCACGGCTTTGTTGCGCAACGGGGAAATCCAGCGTGCGAGTGAACTGTTTCAAAAAGCGATCAAAGCCGATACGGATTGGTATCTTCCCCACGCCCGTTATGCCGAAGCTTTGGTCGAGCTGGACGATGTCGATCAGGCGGGCCGCGAGGTGGTAGTCGTCAATCAAATGGTACCGAATCTCAGCGCGTTGCCGAGAGCGGAAGAATTGTATGTTCAGTCCTTGGCTCACTCCATAACCAGCAGCGACTTTGGCAAGGCAGTGGACGTGTATCGCGAGATCGCCACACTTTCGCCTAAGGATGCCAAAGCGCAGGTGGATCTGGGCCGCGCTTACGAAAAGAATAACGAAATCGCCAAGGCCGTGACCGCATTTCGACAGGCTACTGATTTAGATACCTCGTATGCCACCGCCTATCTTCGGCTTGGTCTTCTCTATATGCGACAACGGGAATACGCCAGTGCTGCGGACGTCTTTAATATAGCCGAGAAGCTGTATCGTGACGCGGGTAATCGCGAAGGGTTGACCCAGGTTTACCACAAGCGCGGGCTATTATTTCGCGACCAGGCCCATTACGACGATTCTCTGAAACAGTTGGAGCAGTCGCTGGCACTGGCGCGCGAAACGGGGAACGATGTACAGCAGGTGTATTGTCTACTGGACGAAAGTAGCGTACTGGTCTATCTAGGCGATGGGACTGCCGCCGAGGAAAAAGCGCTGGCAGGTAAACAACTGGCAGAAAACTTAAATTTAGCGACGCTATCGATAACTGGATTGTCCACGCTCGGGCGAACTTTGAGCCTGTTCGGTAAAATGGATAAAGCCGAAGAGTATATTCAACAAGCGATCCTACTAGCCAATCTTTATCGGGCCCGAAGCCGCGAAGCGACCGCGCAGTTGAACTTGGCAAACCTGCGACTGACGCAGACCCGTCCGGAAGAGGCGTTACAACTATCCCAGTCCGCGCTGCAATACTTTGAAAAAGCGCACTATTATTCCTCGGTAGCGTATGCACTCAGTATGATCGGGCGGGCCCAGCGACAACTTGGCCAATTTGCGCAGGCGCTGGAGAGCTTCGAACGAAGACGAAAGCTTGTTGACGCGGCCGAGATCCCCTACGAGATCGGATCGGCGGAAGGTGACCTTGCTTCGGTTCTGGTTGAGATGGAGCGATTTCCCGATGCTTTAGTGCGGTACCGGACCACCTACGAGTTTCACGATCGGGGAAAGTCCGCCACTTTGATGGCCTACGCTCGCGGCAATCAAGGTGAAATTCTTTGGCGGTTAGGTCAATACGAGGAGGCTCTAGAGGCGCTGGCCGAAGAAGATCGAGTGGCGAAGGATCCCAAGTTGACTAGAGCCGAGATGTCTGAGGAAGTTGCTCGTGCTCGCGGTGAACTGGAATTGAGCCGGCATAACTGGAGAAAAGCTGCCGATTTTGTCGGACCGATTCTAAACAACCCGACGCGGCAGGTGAATGAACTTTTTATTCGGGCGCAGATGGTGAACGGATTGGCCCAGGTGAATTTGGGTAATGTGGCCCGGGGGATCGAGGAATGCCGCCAAGCGGTTAGGAGCGCCGAACAACGTAAGGTGTTCCCGCTGATCGCCTATGCCAAGCTTTCGCTTGCCGAAGCGCTGGTTAGTGGTGATATGATGCGGGACGCAGCGGACCTGGCAAAAGAGACGGCCGAAAGTTTGGCCCAACTCAAGCGTGACGAATCAGTGTGGCGCGCTTGGGCTCTGGCTGCTGTCGCGAACGAGAATCTGGGTAACTTGGCTCTAGCTCTCTCGCAGCGCCAACAGAGTAGTGCCGCGTTGAAGCAACTAATGAATAGTTGGGGAAACGTGGTTTTTGATGGATATCGAAAACGTCCGGATATCCAAGCCTCAATTAACTCGCTGGGCGGTGCTTTCCCAACTGCCTCCACCTCCGAATAGCTGACCTCAAGGAGCAAAATAATGAAACGCGACAAACTCCGCCTGGCAAAACTGCCTCCTGACGGCGATCCAATGGGCGATCCACCAGATCCTCCGATACAGGATCCTCAGGATCCGCCACCGGCACCACCACCGGAACCGGCTCCTACCGACGGGCAGGATCCGCAAGATCCACCACCGGGCGGCGGCGGCAGTTAGGCCGGAAAAGAACGAAGGCGCGCGCGGGACCCGATCCCGCGCACGCCTTTTTTCTTGATCGATCGTTTTTTGTTAGGTTCGCCGCCGGGTGATCAACCCGATGATCGCGACGAACAAGGCCGAGCCGATTATCGACCAGATGATCGGGAACTTGGTTCCGCCGATACTGATGGCCCAAAGCTCGGGCAGTTTGGCAATCCCGGCCAACCACATCCCGATCACGGCGCCGACAAAGCCCAGCGCGATCGAGACCAAACAGCCACCGCGGGAAAAACCGCTGATGGCTTGTCCGATCGCCCCGCAAACACCGGCGATCACCAGAAGGATCAGAAAATCGAATAACGTCATCGCGTGCCCCCTTTTGCCGAATAACTACTGGTTTCCGGCCCCGCACATCGGGTCACCGGGTTTTGACGGCCGCGTTTCCGACATCGACGCGCCGCAACTCCAAGCACCCTTGGAACCGAAATCGGTTTGATCAGTATAAGCGAAATCTCCCTGGTTGCTATTCGTGTCGCGCACATTGATATTATCGCGCCCGACTCGAACCTTGAACAGGGTGGTCTTGGCCTTGATCGTATCAACGATCCGCCAGGTCGTGTTGTTATGTACAACCACCGGATGCGTCTTGTCCAAGCCCATTATGTAGTCGGCGGCGAAACTGCCAATACCGCCAACTTCCAGTAGATTCTTCCGGTCACCATAATCCTGCTTGACCGCGGCAAAGCGCAGGTCCGGTGCAATATCGCGGATGGTGTTGGCCAAGTTGGCGACCGGTTCTTTTTCGATCACGCGGGCGATGATCGCCTTTAGTGCTTCACGTTGTTCTGGATTCGCCTTGTCTTCGATGAAGTAGGTCCGCTTGGTGGCCAGGTCCGCGGCGCCAAAGTGCAGCCCGTCCAGTGAAACCGTCCCATATTTCCCGGAACGAATGTGATAGGAAAAGAACGCGTAGCAATAACTGTGCGGCGATGGACCCTGTCCAAAGTTGCAAGTACACGGAACCTTACAGGTGCAAGTTTCCGAAAGCGCCCCCGCAATCGTCCAAGAAGTAGTACCCGGCGGCGCAGCCGGCGATTGCGCGGTACCCAGCCGCGAGGCCAAACCGAACAGGCCGGTCGCAAGCAGCGAAACAAAAATGATCGATCGAATTGGCATATTGCGTTCTCGAATACGACGACCTAGGGTGCCTCGGCACCCCGATAAACCCGGCCACCCTTCATCACGAAATCGATCTTCTCCAATTCCGCTATGTTGCGCAAAGGGTCGCCGCTGGTTGCCACGATATCCGCGAAATAGCCCGCCTCGATCGAACCCATCTCTTTGGGACGCTCCAATAACTCGGCCGAAACCGTGGTCGCAGATTGTATCGCCTGCATCGGCGTCATACCGTAACGCACCATATAGGAAAATTCTTTCGCTTGGTTTTCGGTCCAGGCATATCCGCCCGCGTCAGTGCCATAGGCGATCTTGACCCCCTTACGCGTTGCGATGCCGAACGCTTTCTCTTCCAGATCTCGCATGGTCAGCCAGATCGGCGCTCCCGCCGCCGCGCGGCCTTCGGCGACATAAGCGCCGACATAGATCGTGGGGCACCAATAAACGCCCTGCTTGATCATGCGGTCCATCAATCCTTCGTCCAAGCCGTAGCCGTGTTCGATCGAATCAACTCCGGCACGCAACGAAGCGTCAATACCGTCCCAACCCATCGCGTGCGAGGCCACGCGGTGGCCTAACCGGTGCGCTTCGTCCACCATTGCCTTCATCTCATCATCGGTAAAATTGACCCAACTATGTAGCTTGCCGTCCTTCAAATAATAGCGGCGATCGGAATAGAACTTGATCCAATCCGCGCCGTACTTTACCTGCTCGCGCACCGCTTTGCGGATGTTGTCGGCGCCGTCGATGATCTGCACCCCTTCGGGCATCTTCAATTCCCACGAATAGCCGGACAGCGGATACATACCCGTCGGGGCAAAGGCGCGCGTCGAAACGAACATACGCGGCCCCGGTATTACGTAACGATTGATGGCGGTCTTTACGTCCACATCGGCGTACATCGCGCCTTCGGTTTCCAGATCCCGAATGGCGGTAAATCCATTCATCAGCGATATGCGCACGGCGACCGTGGCCCGGATCGTGCGGTAGGGGATCGATTCCTTCAACAACTGCTCGTCATAGTCGGCGGCGGTGATGTCGCCTTGCAACAGCACATGCGTGTGGCAATCGGCCAACCCGGGCAGGACCGTTTCCTGGGACAGGTCGATCAGTCGCGCCGTCGCAGGCGTGGCCTTTTTTACCTGTTCGAACGCGCCCACTTGTTTGATGCGGTCGCCTTCGATCAGAATGCCCTGGTTCTCCAAAACCTGACCGTGGCGGACATCAATAAGGCGTCCCGCGCGAATCAAGGTCATGTTAAGTTCCGGTGTGGTTTGACCGGCAGCATTCAGCGAAAGGGAACTCAGCGTGATCAGCAAACCAAGGGCGATGAACTTTTTCATTTTTCGGGTCCTTTCCGGGTTTGGAAGAATTGTCTTTTCAAGCACCGTCGATAGAACTATAATTGAATGGTTGACCTTACGCGGCGCGGATCCGATTGCCGGTCTTGATAAACTCTTACGCCGCTTGGTTGGCTTGCCGTTTTACGGCGGTTTTGCCGTAAATCCGCCGCCCGTATCGAATGGAACTGCTTTAGGAAGTAATAGGATAAAAGATATGCGGAAACTTTGCATCTCGTTGTTAATGGTCGTGGCCGCGTGCGCCACTGGATATGCCCAAGATGACATGTCGCAAGATAGTGCCGAGCAGTTGGCGCATCTGGCGGTTTCGCCGGCCAAAGATGGCATCGGCCGGGCCGTGGTCGAGGTGGTGAACCAGGACGGAAAGACCGTGTCAAACGCCGGTATTACCTTGGAATCCAAATGGGGCGGGGACGAATTCTGCGAATCCTTTGGGCCGTCGAACAGCAAAGGCGCCATCGCCCTGCCGCCGATCCACATGGGCGACCTGCGTTTGGTCGTAAAAGCCAAGGGCTACGAAACGGTCAGAATGGTGATCTCGCGCGAAGATCTGGCCCGCCCGATCCGCGTTTCGTTGAAGAAGAAAAGCGGCCTTTTCGGCTAACCGGAATTCTTCGAATAGATTTTTCTGATTTTGACTGTGGTCTTTAACGGAAGCGCGTCAGTTTCGTCGTACTACGTAGTGACCTGCCAACATTTAGGAAAACCTAAGAGCGGCCAAACGATCGGCTAAAACTGGGAGCGCGGGCGTCCTCGCCGGCGATGAGCGCAAAGCGCGAAAACGCAACTCACTAAATTTTCAACGCATTAAGCACGCGCCAACGTGGCATTCGCGGCGAGTGCTTATTTCGTTGAATGGATCCGATACTTGCCTTAGCCCTTCGGGCTGTGCGGACGAGGACGTCCACGCTCCCAGTTACGCGCAGTCTTCACCAAGACTTCGTGATTTTCTTTAGCGTTGGCTTGACCGGGAAGTTGTATTGCGTAGCGCGCTTGGTGAAATGAAACGAGCGAGATCCGCCGTGCAACGCGACAGCACGCCAACTCCAAAGAAACGCACGAGTGGCCAAACCGGCCGGTAAAACTGGGAGGGCGGGCGTGCTCGCCGGCGACGATTGCCGCAGACAATCGAAAGTCACATCCGACCACGATGTTCGGCGTAACACTTGCGCCGTCAAGCACCTGCTCCAAGTCCCGCCAGGGATGAAATGTCTATCGTTAGTGGACCAAGATTAAGGTGCAAAGCTTCGGCAGAAGCGAAATGTCTGGCCGCTAACACTGCACTCCGGCCGGAGCTTAGAACATTTTAATGTGACGGCTTGACATGCCGCTCCGCCTGATGGAGCTACGGACTTGTTATGTTTTATTTCCTTCTGAACCTATATTTCACCTCGAAAACTATTGACTTTAATCTGGTCTCGGTCTATTTTCCCGATTGTCCCCCAAGACGTGCCGATGCCGCACTTTGAATGTCACTCATCCGGCGGATCATCGGTTTGACCCTTACGTTGGTTTAGATATTAGGAGACCCCATGCGCTTCTTCACCCGTTCCTTGCGTTCCCTGACGCTTTGTATGTCCCTGGTTTCAATTCTGGTCATATCGCTGTGTACGCCGTTCGCGGTGCGCGCGCAATCGCCGGAACCAACGCCCGTGGCCACTCCATCGCCAACAGCTTCGCCTTCACCGACGGTTAATCCAACACCGAGCCCGGAACCAACCAGTTCGCCGACACCAAGCGTAACGCCAACGCCCGAGCCGACACCGCATCCAACCGGATCGCCGGTGCCGGGTGTGCCTTATCAGGGCTTGCTAAATATGGATGTGTTAAAAGCGCGTCCCACGCCGGTGGTGCCGCAGATCCGTGCCGGGGCGCCCTCAACGCTTTGCTCGCGAAGCCAGCCGGACTGTGTTTCGACGGGACAAGGTCAACAGGGACGCGTTAGCCGTTCATCGGCGAAGGCTGAAACCGCGCATGGCTCGATAATTGCGGGGGGGGGCAGGCGAAATCGGATTCTGAGCCCGTACTTGGTGGACCACGAAACGAAGTTGGATAGCCCGGCCCAGGCATTTCCGCTCGGCGCTTCATTCTTTGATCACCTGAGTTTGTGGGATGCCCGGAACGGCATTCTCGTAGTTCACGGTGTTTCATCTGAACACCATCGTACCTGGTATCCCGGCTCACCAAATTTGCTGAACTCTCCGGCCGTCTTGGCCAGACCCGCCCTGCCTTATGCCGAGGCTTCGTATGACGATCTAGTAGCGGGAATGCTCGATCCCATCAACCGCACGGGCGGGACCGATCCGCTTTCGCGCAATTTCCATTGGGGTCTGGGGCTGGTGGGATTACCGGGCCGGGCCGGATTGGATGCCGGGCTGTCGCTTAGCTACGACTCGCTGGTTTGGACCAAGGATGCAACCGGCGAATTCATTGCTTTCGACTTGAACCGCGGCTTCCCCTCGCCGGGATTCCAACTCGGGTTTCCGGTTATCTACGGCCCTCATACTAATTCGGCGGTTGGGGTGAATGCCTATTTAATGATCACGCCCAATGGAGGGCGTGTTGAAATTCCCCCCAAAAACTGGACAGGGGTCTAAGGTGTAGAATTGCTGCCGTCTGGAGGGACAGATGGCAAAACGAAGAAGCTTTACGTCGGAGTTCAAAGCGCGGGTAGCGGTGGAGGCGATCA
>JBDSEC010000180.1:0-3346 GCA_039920205.1 Pyrinomonadaceae bacterium | reverse complement strand
TTTCATGGGCATGTTCTGGTGATTCTCGGGAAGACGATAATAACTGAATTGATCCAAATTCCAATATTGCCGACCAATTGCCGACCAAGAAAACATCGGCCGGTGAAACGCGCGCGCCTACTGATGGCGATTTTTCAGCGAATTCCGTTGCTTGAAGGTGGTCGCCCCGCGTGATACTTTCCGAGTTTGACCAAAACTGCCGGGAATTCGCGTCCGCTGGCCGCACCCGCATCGCCGTTAGTCGTATTTCATGGCTTCCAATGTCCAATCAAACTTGAAAGATCGCGTCCGCGCCTTTTGGCAGGCCAATCCCTGCGGAACCAAGTTCAGCGATGCCGAACCCGGTTCGCGGCGATTCTACGAATTGGTCGAAGAGCACCGGTACCGCACTGAATGGCATATTCCCGCGGCCGCCGATTTTGCCGGCACCCTGGGGTTGAAGGTATTGGAGATCGGTTGCGGGTTGGGCACTGACGGTGCCCGATTTGCGCAGGCGGGCGCGGATTACACCGGGGTCGATCTGACCGACGCGGCGGTGGAGCTGGCGCGGCGGCGGTTTCAGATCTTTGAACTTCCGGGCAAGTTCCAGGTGGCGGATGCCGAGAAGTTGGGCTTTCCCGATGATGCGTTTGATCTGGTCTATTCACACGGTGTGTTGCATCACACGCCGGATACGCAACAGTCCATTCGCGAGGTTCATCGGGTGTTGAAGCCGGGCGGGCGTGCAGTGGTGATGCTCTATCACCGGAACTCGTACAACTACCGGATCAATATCGGGATCCTGCGACGCCTGGGTGCACGGATGCTGCGCTATGATCTGGGGTTAAAGCTGGCGTACCGACTGACGGGCGAACCGGTGGAAAGTTTGCGTGATCACGCGAAACAACTCCGTGCGGACGCGGACAGTTATCTGAACCCCGACGAATTCCTGAACCAGAATACGGACGGCGCGGGCAATCCCTTGGCGCGGGTCTATTCACGGCGGCAAGCGCGCGAGCTGTTCACGGATTTTACGAAGGTCGAAACGCGGGCATATTTTTTGAATAAGCGGTGGATACCGCTGGTGGGAAACCTGCTGCCGCGCGGATTGGAATCGTGGATGGCAAAGCATTGGGGCTGGCATTTGTGGATCTATGCGGTGAAGTGAACAATGACCTAGACAACAGGCTTTGCGTAACTTTGCGTTTTCGCGGGAAATTCTTTTGCCCTTACTTTGAACGAGATCGTTGCCATCGTTGTTGATTCTGCCTTTAAGGTTCATACCTCGCTTAGGCCCGGGCCGTTGGAATCGGTTTATGAGAATGTAACGGCACTCGAATTCCCCAAGCGTGGCAGGATTGTTGACCATCAGCGCGGTATTCCGATGGTTTATGAAGAGATCAGATTGGATGTCCAACATCGAAGTTAGCTTAACCAAAAAACGGCTGCTCCATCTGCTGCTGATCTTAGCGGTTGCCTTACTGGTGCGAGGCTTAACGGCACAGTTCATCGGCGCCCGGCTGGCCGATCCGGGCTGGTTCCCGTATGGAATTTACGCGGTCTTTGACCGGCAAGCGCAAGATGGTCTGGACGCGCGCACCTCTTTCCTTTGGATCGACGACCCATCGAACACCGACGCCGCAATCTATCCGCCGGGCTATCCGCTTTGGCTGGCGACGATCTACCGGGTGACGGGAATTCGTTCCGCGGCGGTGGTCCAGAAGGTCCAATGGGTATTGGATGCGCTGTCGGTTTTGTTGATCGTAGGGGCGGGCATCACCTCGTTCGGTTGGCGCTCGGGATTGGTGGCGGGCTGGTTGGCGGCGCTGTGGCCGTTGCCGGCTATCTATGGCGCGACGCCGCTGGCCGATGCTCCGACCGCCTGGATCGTCTTGGCGGGCGCCTGGATGTTGTTGTTGGCGGCGCGGAGGAACAGCCTGCGTTTTGCGATAGTGGCCGGCGCATTGGTCGGTTTGTCCTGCTGGTTTCGCGGCAACGCGATGTTTCTGACGGTGTTTTGGGTGTTGGCGTTGCTGATATTGGTCAGCGCACCGTGGCGACGCCGAGTGACTCTGAGTGCAAGCCTAGCCGTTGCCGCGATCCTGGTGATGGCGCCGGTGGTCATCCGCAACATCGCTGCCTTTCACGCGTTTGTGCCGACCGGTATGGGGATCGGCACGAATCTGTGGGAAGGTATCGGCGAAGACGAGCGTGGGATCAAAGAGTTCGGCGCGGTATATGGTGACGATATTTTATTGGAGCAAGAGCGGATCGAGTTGGGCATACCGCTCGGCGCAAAGTTCAACCTCTACTATCCGAATGGCGTCGAGCGTGATCGTAAGCGCACGCGCCGAGCGATGGCAGTGATCGTGCGGCATCCGATCTGGTACTCGGGTTTGGTCTTGCGCCGGATGGCCGGCGTGTTGAAGTTCGCCGGTACCCCATCACCGATCTATGGCAGTTCCGGATTTAACCTGACGGCGAAAAAGACCTTGCCGCCCGCCTGGCAAAACCCCGCCCTGGCACTGCCCGTTAACGTTTTAGGTATGATCCAAAGCGTGCTGCGTTTCTTGCTTTTGCCCTTAATGCTGTTCGGGCTCGTGTTTGCGCTACGGGCCGACGGGCGCTTTGCGGGCTTGTTGTTAGCAACTGTGCTCTATTATCTGGTCGTTGGTTCAATGATCCATACGCACATTCGCTACGGACTTCCGATGCACGGATTGCTGACCATCTTTGCGGCGATCGCGTTGGTGAGAAGTAAGGATCTGATTGCCAACCGTTGGTCAAAAGTAGGAAGCAAAGGCCATCTGGAAAGTGATGCCGCGCCCGCATGAAACTACGACTCTTAGAGTATCTGGCATGCCCGTCATGTGACGGTTCAATATTATTAGGGCCTTCACCGGAACGGGAGGGCGCCGAGGTCATGCAGGGTGAATTGCTTTGCGCCGGCTGTGACCGGCGATATCCGGTTCGCGGCGGCATCCCGCGTTTTGTCGAGTTGGACCGGATCGAACGGGACAAAGCCGCGACGGCGGACAATTTCGGTTGGCAGTGGCAACACTTTACCCAAGAAGACCGCCGCTATACCGAGCAGTTCCTCGGCTGGCTAACCCCGGTGCAACCCGAATATTTCGCCGATAAACTTGTGCTCGAGGGCGGTTGCGGCAAGGGCCGCCACACCGTTTTGGCGGCGCAATGGGGTGCACGTGATGTAATTGGCGTGGATCTAAGCGTGGCTGTTGAAATCGCGTATGCCGCGACGCGCCACCTGGACAATGTGCACATCATACAGGCCGACATCTATCAACTACCCATACGCGCAGTGTTCGATTACGCCTTTTCCGTGGGCGTCTTGCACCACCTGCCC
>JBDSEC010000179.1:0-10690 GCA_039920205.1 Pyrinomonadaceae bacterium | reverse complement strand
GGCGCCAATGGTTTGGCGCCCGTTGTGTGTTGGCGGGGTCGTTTGGCGAGCAATTTCGACATCCAAGACTGATGTTATCTATATATTGAACCTTGACAATGCGCTCGAATTCTCCGTTGGCTTAGTTTACTTTGCAGTATTGGTCACCTTCGCTTTTCTTTCGCCAATCTAAGCGCAAAAATCAACATGGCGTCCTTTTTTTGCAACCTTTCCTATATGGACATTCCCACCGAATGATCGGCAAAAACTCCACGTGCAGGTGGGAAACGAGGATCGATCGCATTATGATAGGCAACTAAAGGCACGCGAACTATTAATCTTGAATTGGGAAGCACAACAATTCCATCCCACCCCGAAGTGTTTCCACCAGACGCTCCCCCGGATTCTTCACCAATGAAAGTCGCCTTCTGGGTCTCACGAAGAAGGGCAACAAAATCGGCGGTGACGGAAAATGACAGCCCATCCTGGAGCACATAAATATTGCCGTGAAAGGCCGGTTCCGATGGCAGTACCATCTCAGGCTCATTAGAGTGGAACGATCCATCACTGGCCCGCGTAAGGCCGTCTTCCTTTAGCAGTTCCACAAAATTCTTTGGTACGTCCAGATATTTTGCGGCGACGGGCTTAACGCTAGTGCTTTCGTAATACTTTATCGGTGAGTCGATCAAATAAGATAAGAGCAAGGGACCCAACTCAGTTTCTCCTCCTCGATTTCCCCTGAGGTCGAGAATTATAGACCGAGTCTTAAATTTCCTGATCTCTTCGAAAGTGTTTCGGAAAAACGTGGGGAAATTCCTTCCCAATCTTGGGTCCAGTTTGCCTCCAAACTGCCTTATCTTAAGGACAGCGACCGATCTATTTTGGTAAAAAGCAAGCCCGGCCGGCGAAGGATGGAGCTTTCCCTCTTGCTGTTCGAAACGTGTTTCTATGTTTCGTAGAGTCGTCCCGCCAAGGACATATTTAAGAACCTTTCCTCTAGAATTGATCATCGTGACCGCGTACGGGGAGGTAATACCCAACGTGGTAGCAAGTCCGCGAACAAAAGCCCAACCCTCGATGCGCCGGTCTTTTGCGCTGAGAATATCCCCGTCAACCGGAGTTGTTAGACGAAGCTCCTCTAAGATGCGGGTGACCTCAATTCCATTAACACTTTGAAGAACCATACCGTTAAACTTACCGGCCGGCTCGCCCAGGTCCCGGTAAACAACGGCTTCGCGACCGTCAACTATTACAAAAAACGGTAATAATTCTAATTTGTCATCGATACTCTTTTCCACGAGATCTGAGAATCGCGTACGCGTATGGCCATCTTTGATGGAAGCGGAAATGGTCGAAACCATTTTGAAAAACTCCCAGGCTTGCTTTGGAACGTAACATCTCTGTTCAAACGTCTCAAAGAGACCGTGAAGGTAAGCAATGCTGACATAGCGGTCATACCCGGCATGTCCCTCTTCAAATGAGGCCTGAAGAATTTGTAGGTCCTCTCTACACGCCGGCGGCGTGAGCGTATTATTCAGCCCGGCAACCGAGCCTGTTTCCTGCGCATTCAAGCTGAAACACGAAAAGAGGAAAATGACACTAAGGCACCCGCTCGTCAGGAAACGGGAACCACATCGAACCGTAACGCGAAGGTTGGTTTCTCCCGGCCGCCTCATGGCAAGTGAGTGCTCCACTCTAATTCGAAAGTGCCGCTAGCGTTTTTGGCTTCGATCTTTACGGTCCATTCGCCTGTGGAATTGCTTAGTTTTTCGGAAGCGCCATGTCCATTTGCTGTTCGTCCTTCATCAGCCTCCAACTGAAGTCCAAAGGACCTTTCTCCCGAAGGTGAGATCAGAGCCCAGGTCACTTTGCCTGAGCTTAAATTGCCCTTTACGTAAAGACGAGCCGGCCGCCCTGACGGGCCGATCGTGAATTTGAATTCCTTACGGCCCGTTTCATTCGAAAAAATCCCCTCTACCTTTCGGGCCCGATCTGTCTGCGGTTCGACTTCCATCTGATCGCTGTTCTGCCGTATTACACGATCGGCAACGCTCTCAAGACGGATGATATCTCCAAGTGCCAATACCGAAAGATCCGTTTCAACAGCACTGAAAGCCGGAACAGATACCGTCAGGGACGAAGCGATGGCAATACCGGCTAGAATGATAAGAATAGCCAGCGCCATTCGCTGAATACTCGGCTGCGAGATCGGGATGAGCAAGCGCTTTACCCGCTTTTCTAGACCGGCTTTATGGCCAAACTGGATGGCCAATAGTTCGTGGTCCTTTCGTATCGCGCCACGTTTCAGTTGATGCACCATCTGTACCAGGGAACTTGCGTAATCAATGGCGATGTCTCGATTCGTGTCGGCCAAGTGGTCCAAACCAATGGCGTCTCTATCGGCCGCAACTTCGCGCTCGAGGCCAATAGACTTTTCGAGTAACCATAAAGGTGGGCTTATCCATAGAGCCGCGCGAGTAAGTCGCAGAAAAGCACTAATCAGCGGGTCGCGCCAACGAGCATGGGACAATTCGTGCCGGGCAATTTGCCTCGCCGCTTCCGGTGTCAGCGTGCTGATCAAGGCGGATGGGATCACGACGACTGGACGAAGTAGCCCGACGGTTCCGGGGCCGGTGTCGTCGTCCAACAACAAGGGCACCGAACTGGCCCAATGTAATTCCTGACACATGTCGGCGGATGCTTGCGTCCATTGCATGCGCTGCTGTCTTAGGGTTAAGTGACCATATATTTCCTTTGCTAGCAGCCAGGCACTTCCTAAAAGCCATATGAAGAAAATCGCTATGCCCGAGCTAGATCGTGCCACCGAAGTGATAGCCGCCCGGATATTGAGTTCCAATGCCGTAATTCGCGTACTCACACTTCCCCGTCCATGATTTTGACTTCGATCCGGGGTCTCAGAATTAGCTCGTAATCTTTCGGGGTTCACTTGAGAGGCGTCCTGAACTTCGGACTTGGCATTCGGAAAAACATTGATCGAACCAAGTGCGCCAAAAATCGGATAAAAGGGGGCAAGACAAAACGCGATAACCGCGATCACGTAGCGAGAGCGAGGGGAATATCTTGGTGTCAATCTGAAGGCAATCCAAACCCCCGCCGCCAGCGGTGTTCCAAACAGCCATAGGTTAAAGGTCAAAAGTGTGATAAATGAGATCGATTCAACATACAAACTCATGATTCTTTTCCTTTCTGGCGCTGTTTGTTTATGAACTTCTGTATACGATCAAGCTGTTCATCTTCAAGGTCCTTTTCGACCAAGTGGATTATCAATTCTTCGGTCGAATTTCGGAAAAAGCGATCGGCGATTCGCTTGACTGCTCTTCCCACAACTTCCGATTCCCGGAGCCGGGGATGATAACGATTAATATTTTCAAACGCTTTCCGTTTGACACACTCCTTAACCTCAAGGCGATTTAACATTGTCTGAATTGTGGTGTAGGCAACCTCTTCACCATGCGAGCGGAGCGCTTTGTGAACCTCGCCGATCGTGGATCCGGGGCGGTCCCAAAGTATCTGCATAATATCTAGTTCACGATCGCCAAGTTTAGGCTTGTTATTCATGGATGCCGCCTTACTACTGCAATAGTAGAACATATACTACCGGTATCATTCGCTTGTCAACTACTTAAGTAGTAAGCAAGCGACATGCTTCGGTTCGGGAAAAACGGAATCTCGATGTGGCGGCGACGTAGGTGTGATCGCCATTCGCGACTTGATGAATCTAGATCACTTCGAACCGAGGGTCCGTGATGGGCCATCGACTATTTTTTGGCCTCATTGTTAGCGATCGGTTCGTGGTAGGCTTCTAGTTTCCGATAGAGTGTCTTTCGGCCGATGCCAAGCAACCGCGCAGCTTGGGCCTTGTCGCCGCCGGTGTAGGCCAGCGTGGCTTCGATCACCTGGCGCTCGATGTCGTCGATCGGTGCGGGTAACTCTATCTCCAATTTCAATTCGGAATCGGCCGGTGTTGTTTCACCGCGCAACGGCTTTGCTAAGGGGCGGGCTTCGGCTGTAATGCGATTGACCGGTTCGGGTAGATCGTCCAATTCGATCTGCCGTCCGGTGGCAATGATCACCGCCCGTTCGATCGCGTTCTCCAATTCGCGTACATTGCCGGGCCAGTCATAGGCGAGCAATGCGCTCAACGCATCGCGAGCAATGCCGGAGACAAAACGTCCGGTCTTCTGCCGGTACTGCTCGATAAAATGGATCACCAACGGATGCAGATCTGACCCGCGTTCGCGCAATGGCGGCAGGTTGATCGGAAAGACCGACAATCGATAGTACAGGTCGCGGCGGAAACGGCCTTCGTCGACCGCGCGTTCTAGGTTTACGTTGGTCGCGGCGATCACGCGGACATCGGATTTGATCACTTGCGTTCCGCCGATACGGGTGAACTCACCGTCTTGAAGTACCCGCAGAAGCCGCACCTGAGCGGACAAGCTCATCTCGCCGATCTCGTCTAAGAAAAGCGTTCCGCCATCGGCCTCTTCGAATCGGCCGATACGCCGCGACCGCGCGTCGGTAAAGGCGCCTTTCTCGTGACCAAACAATTCCGTTTCCAGCAGCGTTTCAGGGATCGCGCCGCAATTCAGCTTGATGTACGGCTTGTCCTCGCGGCCCGAATTGAAGTGGATCAGATTGGCCAGCAGTTCCTTACCCGTGCCCGATTCGCCCTGGATCAAAACGGTGGTCTGCGTATCGGCGACGTTGATGGCCAATTCGATCGCGCGGCGAATGGCCGGGGCCTGACCGATGATGTTCGATTCCGCGTGCCGTTCGTGCAGGGCGCTGCGCAGTCGCATGACCTCGCCCGACAGTTGGTCGCGTTCCAACGCGGTACCGATCTGGTCGGCGATGCCTTCGACCAAGGCGACCTCGTGATCCAAGAATCCTTCGCGAACGCCGCTCCAGACCAGTCCAAGTTGTCCGAACGGGCGCCCGCCGACTTTCACGGGTGCGACCAGGGCGGCGCGCCCACTCAACATTGTGTTGAAGACAAAGCCGAATGCGGCCGGCAATTCCGTGTCGATCAGGCGCAGGGTCTTGCCTTCGCTCAACAACTTCATTAAGCCGGGAAACGCAGAGATGTCGATCGACTTGCCATATGATTCGATCAACCCCTGAACGCTTTCGGTCGGAAAATCGGGCGCGGCCTTAAATCCAGCCATCGTGATGCGCTGACCGGGTTGGTCCAATACGCCGAGCACGCAATAATCCGCGCCGACTAGTTTTTGCGCGCTCTCCAAAACCAAAGCCGCCACTTCGCCAAAGTCTGAGTGGGCGTTCAAGGCGTTAGCAATATCTAACAGCGCACGCGTATTCTGCGCCTCTTGCTGCTGATCAGTGAACAGCCGCGTGTATTTGTAACCAACCGCCAAATGCCGCCCGATCGATTGCAGAAACTGTACCTCTTCGTCCAGCCAAACGCGCGGTTCGCGCGTGTCGTGCAATCCGACCAAGCCCAAAATGTCTGGGCCCAACATGACGGGCACTACCAGCAACGAACGCGTCCCGAGGGTTGCCGCCAACAGCCGAACCTTCTCGTCCAAACCGGGGGCCGAAGTGTCGTTCAAACGGATCGGTTGGGTCAGATCCACGGTCTTGGCCAGTTGCTTCAGATCGACCGGCAAGGCCAGGCCTTCGCTGGACGGGATCTCTTCCGACGCACGCCATTCGTGGCTGATGGTCGCAATCCCATGGCCCGCCATTTGGATCACATCACACCTGTCCGCATGCATCATTCGGCCCAATTCGGACACTACGGCATTCAAGAAACGATCCAGATCGATGCGCGCCGGGAGCTCCAGGGCCAGACGCTCGATGATCGCCTCGCGCGCCTCGTGCATCTTCATTTTGCGTTCGAGGGATAGTGCTTCAGTAATGCTAATGGCTTGCGACATGGTGTGATCAAACTTCGATATAGCGATGATAGCGAACGGGCAGACAAGTTGCAAAACGGAGGTCTCTGATCCGTGTCATCCGCGCAAATCCGCGGTAATAACGTTTAAACAAACAAAATTGGCCGCGGATCTACACGGATGAAACGGATCTGAAAAAGAAACACTTCGGTTTAGGGGAGTTCCGTGATGGCGGCTGCATGACTCTAAAGCTATGCAAATAAGAACTGGGCTACTATCATGAAGGCAAGCTTGAGTTAGTCGGAGCGTCGTTTTCTCTTATGACCATACTCACAAAGATCGGCCTTCCATTGGTTCTACTAGTATCGACGTGTTTCTGTGGTATCGGTGAGGTTGATACCACGGTTATGGTCGGTGAAGATAACCCGCCCAAGTTTTACTTCAGCGGAACCGGGTGGATGTATTTTCTTGAAGTGAGTGAGATCCCTGCGGAAAACTTGGCGGCGAACCTTGGCCGTCTGAATGCAAAACCACTTAAGCTGATCTGGAGGTTCGTGCCGCCGGGCTCCGAATCACCTAGCATGGATCGCTGGCCTTCAGTGATGTATGGCACGGTTCCCGATGGTGGTAAGCAAACTGAACCTGCCATAGGGCCGCCGCCATCGTTAGAAGAAGGGAAAACCTATTTTGTGCGGGCCATGACCGGTGGGGCGGGAAGCGGCCGAGCCTGGTTCACGGTCAAGAACGGTCGTACCGTTGAGATTCCCGAACCGGATAATTTACGCCCATAATCCGTATCAGAAGGGCAAATGCTCCGTTAAGAGGCGGTCTTTGACCGCCGGTGCCTCGCGTATCAAACCACCTGCGGCCAATGTTCTCCTATAAAACGAGAATCATTCATTTGTCCTCGATCTAACCAAAAACCGCATTTTCAGATTCGTCTGATCCGCGTAAATCCGCGGCGAAAATGTTTGGGCAAATCAATCTACCCCTGGATTTGCGTGGATGAATCGGATCTGAAAAGTTCCCGGAGAGCCCTCCTTGTAAATCACTCGAAAAACCAATATTGTGATGGTTCGCAGGTAACATATGAAGGTAGCATTGGCGAGCGATCATGCCGGATTCGCGGTTAAGGAATCGCTAAAACCGTTGTTGGCCGAACTTGGGTTGGAGGTCTCCGATCTGGGCGCAACCTCTACCGATTCGGTCGATTATCCGGATTTTGCTGAACGTGTCGCGCGCGCGGTGGCCGAGGGCCGGGCCGAGCAGGGCGTGCTGGTCTGCGGCTCGGGAACCGGCATGGCGATCACCGCCAACAAAGTGCCGGGGATACGCGCCGCCGTTGCCTTTAATGAAGAGATCGCCCGGCTGGCCCGTGAACACAACGACGCGAATGTGTTGGCGATCGGAGCACGGACCACGGCCGCAGGAACCATTCCGGATATCGTACGCGTTTGGTTTGAAACTAAATTCGCGGGTGGCCGTCACGGCGACCGCATTGCTAAAATAGACCGCATCGAATCGAAAAAATAAGTCTCGCTTTAGACCAAAAACTATGACGAACCAGTTCAACGCTCCCTTAGAGCAAGTCGACCCACTGATCAGCCAGGCAATCGATAATGAAGTCCGCCGTCAATCGGGCGGACTGGAACTTATCGCTTCCGAAAATTTCGTAAGCGAAGCCGTGCTGCAAGCCGCCGGATCGGTCTTTACCAACAAATACGCCGAAGGTTACCCGGGCAAGCGCTATTACGGCGGGTGTGAATTCGCCGATGTGGTCGAGCAGACCGCGATCGATCGCGCCAAGGAATTATTCGGCGCCGAGCACGCCAACGTCCAACCGCACAGTGGCGCGCAGGCCAACATGGCGGTCTATATGGCGGCGATCCAATATGGCGATCAGATCTTGGGGATGAACTTGTCGCACGGAGGACACCTGACCCACGGCCACCCGATGAATTTTTCGGGGATCAGCTATAAGGTCGCGGATTATGGCGTGTCGCGCGAGACCGAGCAGATCGATTACGACGAATTAGAGCGCACCGCTCAAGAGCATCGGCCCAAATTGATCGTCTGCGGCGCATCGGCTTATCCGCGCACGATAAACTTTGAACGCATTGGCGAGATCGCACGCAATGTTGGCGCCCGCGTTTTTGCCGACATCGCTCATATCGCTGGCCTGGTGGTTACGGGGCTGCATCCGTCACCGGTGCCGCACGCCGATTTTGTGACCACTACTACGCACAAGACGTTGCGGGGTCCACGCGGCGGATTGATCCTTTGCCGCGCCGCCGATGCCGCCGAGATAAATAAAAAAGTGTTTCCGGGCGTGCAGGGTGGACCGCTGGTCCATATCATCGCGGCCAAGGCCGTCGCGTTTGGCGAGGCCCTGCGTGATGACTTCAAAGCCTATCAACAGAACGTGGTGAGCAATGCGCAGGTGTTAGCGGCCGAGTTACAGTCGCAGGGAATAAGGTTGGTTTCCGGAGGCACTGACAATCACTTGATCTTGATGGACGTGTTCATGGACGGCAAAGGTGTGACCGGCAAGGTGGCCGAAAAGGCGCTGGATGCCGCGCACATTACCGTCAATAAGAACACGATCCCGTTCGATACGAACTCGCCGTTTACGGCGTCGGGGATTCGCATCGGCACGCCGGCCCTGACGACGCGCGGGATGGGCGCGGACGAGATGCGCCTGATCGCGCGGCTGCTGGCCGAAGTGATCAACGCTCCCGCCTCTGAGGAGGTCCGTGACAGCGTGCGCCGCGAAGTTGCGGATCTGACGGCGCGGTTTCCGCTTTATGCCCAACGCCTGCGTCCTGTTGCCAGTGAAGGGATCGGCGCGGACTAAGGGATTCTTCGTCGCATCGCGACGGTTGATTGAAGCCGTGGCTTTCAAGCCACGGAAGCGATCCTGGGATCGCACGTCGCGTCAACGACGTTTGAATATGTTCCGTGGGTTTTCAGCTGTCGCTGACGCGAAGAAGACTCGATTTTTGATCTTCCGTGGGTTTAACCCACGGCTACATTCATGCCACCGCTAACGCGGTGAAGAATAAGAGGAGGTGAATTTATGTCTTCAAGTCTAGCAACGAAACCGATGGCGTCAGAGTACGCCGATTATTACGGCAAGTATGTTTCATTGGTGCCCGAAACCGACATCGTCGCGTCCTTGACCGAAGAAGGCGCGCGGACAGTGGAGCTTTTGCGCGGGCTGACCGAACTGCAGGGTAATTATGCGTATGGTGAAGGGAAGTGGTCGATCAAGGAATTGGTCGGTCACATGAACGACACCGAGCGGATCTTTAGCTATCGCTTATTGCGGTTCGCGCGCGCGGATACCACCGCACTCGAAGGATTTGATCAGGACCCTTACGTCGCGTCAGCTAACTTCAATGGACTTACCCTGACCGCGATCACGGATGAATTCGCGGCGATACGCCAATCAACCCTGTGCTTGCTGAAGAATTTAGGCGCGGCGGCCTGGGCACGTCAAGGAATTGCCAGTGACAATCCGGTAAGCGTGCGCGCATTGGCCTACATCATCGCCGGCCACGAACGCCATCACGCAGGGATCTTGCGGGAACGGTACCTGGCGTGAGGACCGCGCCCAAGTAGTGACGGCTTTGTAACGTGAGGTAAGTATCACCTGCGATAGGAGTGGGTGGGCGGCTAAGAAATGTTTCACGTTAAGTTAAAGCAGCCACGTTGATCACGTCACGGCGATGGCCGCAATCGTTGAACTGGCATTTTCCGATCATAGGCCACCCGCTATCGCAGGGGCACTGACCTCAATACCCGCGACTGGCCCGCTTCGTGAGATGTCCACCCGCTACCGCAGGTGGTACTGACCTCAATTAACCAATCTCATTTCCCACCTGGTATTATTAATCCGATGGAAGAGATCTTCGGTCCCGAAGGCCTGATCGCGGGAATACATCCGGAATACGAATACCGGCCTGGCCAAGTCCAAATGGCCGAGGCCGTGCTGCGCGCGTTCGAGGAAAAGCGTCATCTGGTGGTCGAAGCTGGGACGGGAACGGGCAAAACGTTGGCCTATTTGGTTCCCGCCGTTGCTAAGGCGTTGAACGGCGGCGGGCGGGTGATCATCTCGACGGGGACCAAGAATCTGCAAGAACAGCTAATGGAAAAGGATATCCCTTTTCTGCAGCGCGCATTGAAGAAGAAGTTCTCGGCCGCCTATATGAAAGGGCGGAATAATTACGCCTGCATGCAAAAGGTTAGCCAGGCCGAGAATTCGCCCATCCTGCAAGGGATGGACGAGATGGATTATTTCGACGATGTCCGCCATTGGATGCGCGAAACCCAGACCGGTGACCGCGCCGAACTGACCGCGCTGCCCGAAGACCTCTCGTTCTGGCGCCATATCGATGCGCGGTCGGATAGATGTTTTGGACAAAAGTGCCCAGACTTTGATCCCTGCTTTATTACGCGCATGCGGCAACGGGCGATGAACGCCGAATTGATCATCGTCAATCACCATCTTTTCTTCGCCGATCTGGCGCTACGCGATAACGAATTCGGCAAGGTTCTGCCCGATTACGACGCGGTGATCTTCGATGAGGCCCATTTGATCGAGGACATTGCCGCTGAATATTTCGGTTCGCAGATCTCAAGCTTTCAGGTCGATGATGTGCTGCGCGATCTGCAGAATTTGCAAAACCTGGGACCCGAGGTCGAGGGCGAATTGCAGCGGACCGCCGGCCGTGTGGTTCGGTTCGCGGATAACTTCTGGGCCGGATTCCGCAACCTGCGGAACGAGGAAGGGCGCTTTCCGCTATTGCCCGGAACGTTTGGCCGTAAGGGTC
>JBDSEC010000178.1:0-6051 GCA_039920205.1 Pyrinomonadaceae bacterium | reverse complement strand
GGCAGCGAATTCGACCGATCAACAATTGACTCCGATACATGAGCGTCGAGCCGATGATAGGCCTTTTATCGTCGGCTCGTTTTTCGCGGGAATCACTTAATTTGAAGCGACCAAGCCCGATTCGCGCTCCTTTTAGGTGTAATTGAAACTGTGAGTTGGCACGTTTTTATTCCGCCCCCCACTATCAGCAAGAGATTTCGGGAGCGGGAGGCCCAAAAAATTAACGTGTTCGTCAAGCTTGAACTCGCACTTTTAATTGCCCTCCCCTACCTTGGCATGGCCCGCCCGTTTTGGACAATCTACTTCAATTGTTGTATCTTACGAGGACTAATCCTGAGTTGAAGCGCAATCCGGGAGCCTATCCCGACTATTTCAATTTTTTCTTGCGGCGATAAACCATCGGGGACGCGTCGTAGGTCGAGCACGAAACAACGTTTAGAGGAGATGTTTATGTTGAGGACGTGGAACCGCAAACTAGGTTTGCTGTTGGTTGCGATCGTCACCGTGTATGGAGCCGCGAACTTTCGGGTCGCCGATGCCCAACACGAAGTATGGACGGAAAACAATGCGAGCCGGGCCAGCCTGGTGAAAGACAAAGGTGTGGCACGCACATCTTTTCCCACCGAGTTCAAGTTGTTTGATCTAAGATTTGAGACGTTGCACGAGCAACTGTTTTCGATCGTGGGCAATGAGGCCCGTCAGCATTCGACGATCATTTCGTTGCCGAATGCCGATGGCAACATCGAACAGTTCGAGGTTTATGAAGCTTCGAATTTTGAACCTGATCTTCAGGCTCAATTCCCGGAGATCCGCGCCTATTCCGGTAAGGGTTTGACGGATCCCACTTCGACGTTGAAATTAAGCATTTCACCGCAAGGCATCCAGACCATGGTTTTCCGTACCGCCACGGACAATGAATTCATTGAACCGTATTCGGCCGACCACACAACTTACGCCGTGTTCCGCACCCATCGTGAACGCGGAGCGTTACCGTGGGAATGTGCTACGGAAGACCGCAATTTGGTCTCGGACACCAATTCGAAGATCCCGGCGACGGCCCGTCCGGAAAGCAACTCGGGCGAGATCAAGACCATGCGCTTGGCGCAATCATGTAATGGCGAATATTCGAACTTTTTTGGCGCGACCAATGCGGGTCAAGTCGCGTTGGTGCTGGCCGGCTTCAATGGAACGCTTACGCGGGCCAATGGCGTTTATGAAAAAGATCTGGCGATCCACCTTAATCTGATCGCGAATACGACCGCGGTCATCTATTACGATCCGGCGACCGACCCCTACACGACTTTGGGTTCGTGGAACGGTCAGTTGCAGGCTACATTAACGGCCAACATCGGCGAAGCCAACTATGACATCGGTCACATGTTCGGCGCGTCGGGTGGCGGCGGTAACGCCGGATGTATCGGTTGCGTTTGTGTGGACGGTTCCAAAGGCAGCGGCATCACGTCGCCGGCCGACGCCATCCCGATGGGTGACAACTTTGACATCGACTACGTCGTGCACGAAGTTGGCCACCAAATGGGCGCGAATCACACGTTCTCGATGTCGTTGGAGGGATCGGGATCAAACAAGGAAGTCGGGTCCGGCATCACCATCATGGGTTACGCGGGCATCACGGCGCAGGACGTTGCTCCGCACTCGATCGATACCTTCCATGAACATTCGATCGGACAGATCCAGGTCAACATGGCGACCAAGGCCTGCCCGATCACGACCGTGATGACGGCTAACCACGCACCGGTGGTTGCGCCGGTGGCCAATTTCACGATTCCCATCTCGACCCCGTTCGCGCTTACCGGTTCGGCGACAGATGCTGAAAATGATCCGTTGACGTATCAATGGGAGCAGGACGACAATTCGCCGGTTTCTGGTGCAGCTAGCGTGGCCTCGCCGACCAAGGCCGCCGGCCCCAACTGGTTGTCATTCGTTCCGACCGTCTCTGGCACACGTACATTCCCGCGTCTTTCGACGATCCAAGCGGGGTTGTTTGTGACTCCGGTGTTGCCGGGCGGTGACGCCGGGACTAACATCGAAGCCTTGAGTTCGGTTGCCCGAACCTTGAACTTCCGTTTAACGGTTCGCGACAATCGCCCGTACGTTGCTGGGTCAACGATCGGTCAAACCCAATTCACGAATTCGACGGTTACGGTTTCCAGTGCGGCCGGACCGTTCAAGGTCACGGTACCCAACACGGTGGTTTCGTGGGTCGGCAATACCTTCCAAACCGTTACATGGGATGTAAACAATACCAACACGGGCGCGGTCAATGCGGCCAATGTGAAGATCTCGCTTTCGACCGACGGCGGCGCCACGTTCCCGACAACTATCTTGGCGTCAACGCCGAATGATGGTTCGCAGGGAATTTTGGTTCCGAATGTTACTTCGACTACTGCCCGCATCAAGGTGGAAGCCGTTGGTAATATCTTCTTTGATATGTCCGACACTAATTTCAACATCACCGCGGGGGTGGCTCGCCAACCGTTTGATTTCGATGGCGATTCAAAGGCGGATTATGTGGTAACGCGCAATGCGGGCGGCACCATCAATTGGTATCTGCAACAAAGCACAGCGGGTTTCCGCGGTGCGGCGTGGGGAGCCGCGGGCGATTCATTCGTCCCGGGTGATTATGACGGTGACGGCAAATGGGATCTCGCCATTTGGCGCGCGGGCAACTTCTACATCCTGCAAAGCGCGACCAACACGCTACGCGGATTGGGTTGGGGTACGGCGGGCGACGATCCTAACGTGACGCAAGACTTTGACGGTGACGGCAAGGCCGATCCGTCGGTCACACGTAATGTTGGCGGAGCACTTACCTATTACTTGCTTCGGTCAACGGCTGGATTCTCCGCCGTAACCTTTGGCACGTCGGCGACCGATACGCCTATCCGTGGCGATTTCGACGGCGACGGCAAGGCCGACATTGCGTCCTATCGCGCCACCGCGAATCCGACGAACACCTTCCGTGTTCTGCGCAGTTCGGACGGCGTGACGCAAACCCACGGCTTTGGCTTGCCCACGGTCGACTTTGTGGTCCCGGCCGATTTCGACGGCGACCAGAAGACCGACTTCGCGGTTTGGCGTGGCAAGACCGGCGCCGGCGACGGTGGTTGGTACTGGGTACGCAGCAGCGATGGCGGACTTGGCTCGGCCGGATTTGGTGTGGCCGGGGTCGATGTGCCGGTTCCCGCTGACTACGACGGCGACGGTCGAACTGACCTAGCTGTTTGGCGGTCGGGTGCCAGCGCAACCTTCTATACCTTAGGCTCAACGTCCGGTTTCTCGGCGTTTAGTTTTGGTACGACGGGCGACGTCGCGCCTGCATTTAGCCTGCAAGCAAGATAGAAGCAGTAGACAGTTATTCCACTTGAGTCTCCTGGTGGAATACATTCGAGCCGATGGTGGTCGCCAGGACCGCCATCGGCTCACTTTTTGTTTTGCGGCTTACGAATTGGGGCTTTGAGCTGATGATCTGGGCGAGGTGTTCGGGTTGATTCGGGCACCGGTGAACGGATGGATCGACCCAAAGTTGAATCGCACTTTGGCTGCTAGGTTTCGGTTCCAGCAATGATCGCTTTGGCGGCTTCGACCGCGCCGTTTTCCGCGCGCACCGCCGCGCCAACTCGATGGGCATTACTAGCGTAATCCGTACCCGTTAATAACTCCTCCAATTCGCGGATCACGCGCGCGGCGTGATAGTGCTTGCGCGCGATCACCCGTCCCGCCCCCAGTTTCCGCACCCGTTCTGCGTTGTCGGGCTGGTCGTGATTAAACGGCATGATCAATTGGGGCACTTCAGCCCGCAAAGCCTGTCCGGTCGTACCTACACCGCCCTGATGGACAACAACGGCGGCACGGGGCAAAACATCGCCGTACGGGGCATAGTCCACCGCGATCATTCCCTCAGGCAGAGCCTCGGGAAATGCATTTCGAGCATCGCCGATCAAGAACACCGCACGGCTTCCCAAAGCGCACGCCGCCGCCAAGCTTTCCCGATAAAACTCTCCCGCCGTGAAGACCGCGGACGAGCCCAACGTAAACACGATCGGGGCCGGTCCGGCATCAAGAAAGTCCTTTAGCTCCGGCGTGATCGGGGCCCCGTCTTTTTTGTCGTAGAATGGAATGCCGGTTATGCGAGTATGCGGTGGCCAATCGGTCTGCGGCTCGGCCATAAAGCGTGAGAACAGCGCCAACACACCGTAGGGCGAGTGTTGGCCCTCAAAGATCGGATGGGCGCCGGGGCCGAGCCCCAACTCCCGGCGAAGTTGGGCCAATGGCTTTATCCACGGTGCGGTTCGCCGCTTGATCAATTCGATCAAGAATCCGGTAGCCAAGGGTCCGACCTTACGCGCTAAGTTGAACACCCATTGCGCCGTGGGCGGGACCGGCGGGTCGTAACGGGAAAAGAACGAGACCGGCGCCAACACCGACGAGTACCACTTGATGCCGGTTTTTTCCGCGACCAGCGGTCCGGCCAGAGTGATCGGATGACTGACCATAAAGTCTGCGCCCGCCACGGCAGCGGACAGATCTTCGTAGCTGCCGCGCAGATCGGACAACAGCACGTCGCGGATCAGGAATTCGACACCCGCACCCGGCGAAGTATCCATCACCCGGGCGATCATCTCGGCCGCCTTTGGATCATCCAGCGGCGGCAGATCGGGGCGAACGGCGTGAAATTCCAACCCGGCAGCCTGCACCTTTTCGCGGTATACGTCAGACGTAGCCAGCACCGGGTGGTGGCCCAATTCCTCAAGTGCCAGGCCGACCGCAATATAAGGGTGGAGGTCGCCGTAGGAGCCGAAAGTGGTAAGTACGATTCGTTTTGATGTGGTCATTGATGGTGGTGGGGCCGTAGCGCCGTAAGCTCGGCCGAATGAAGTGTCCGCACCTCTCCAGTTTCGATCCGCACTCTTAGCGCGCCAAATTCAGTCAAACCCTGGGTGATACCGGTGAATGATTCATGACCGGTTCTGACGGCCACCGCCTTGCCGTACGCAAATGACGAACGGGCGCTCCAGGCGTCGACTATCTGTTTCAAACCGTCCGAGCTCTGGAGGGTTTCGTAGCATTGGGCCAACGCGCGCACGATCTCAGCGGCCAATCGCTCGGTCGCGGATCCGGCGTCCACCGCGAATTCAGTCTCGGATTCGAGACTGGTGGCGATCTCCTGAAGTTCCAGGGAAACGGCCTCTCGACGCAAATTCACCCCGATCCCGATCACCGCTGCACGACCGTCTGTCCCATCAATCGTTTCGGCCAATATTCCCGCCAATTTTCGATCTGCAATGACGATGTCGTTGGGCCATTTGATGTCGGTAACGAGGCCAAATATTTCCACTAGCGTTTGTTGGACCGCGACGGCGGTCATCAGGGTCAACACCGGCCATTGCTCCACCGGCAATCGCGGCCGCAGCACCAGGCTCAGATACAACCCGGCATCACGAACCGAAGACCAAGACCGGTCTTGCCGGCCGCGCCCGGCGGTCTGTTCGCGCGCCAACACACAAGTTCCCTCCGGCGCGCCCAGTTGCGCCAGCCGAAGCGCCTCGGTATTGGTCGAACCGATCGTATCAAGGCGCACGAACTTTGGGGTGAATGTCTGCCCGGTTACCATCTGCGATCTACCGAGTCTGTTCGTTGCCAGCTCGTGACCCTTTCGTTAGGCGGATATCGACGTACAAGTTATTATAACCAATCTCGCCGGCATCATGATTGATTGGTTCCCCATAAAGCTTTCCTTTTTCGTGGCGGCAGTCGCGACGCTGATCTCGTTGGTCACTGGTTCCGCCTTGGCCTGGGTGCTAGCGCGCAAACGTTTTCCCGGTCGCGAATTGGTGGATGCGTTAGTGACGTTGCCGTTGGTGTTGCCACCAACCGTGCTTGGCTACTATTTACTGGTACTGCTGGGGACGCGCACCTTTGTCGGCGCCTTTCTATATGAACGACTGGGTATTCGCCTTTCCTTTACGGTCACGGCCTGTATTCTCGCGGCGACGGTTCATGCGTTTCCCCTAGTAACGAAAAGCCTGCGGG
>JBDSEC010000177.1:0-9183 GCA_039920205.1 Pyrinomonadaceae bacterium | reverse complement strand
TATATTGATGTCGAGCTTTTGCAGGACGAGGATCCACCGACCCGGCAAAGGACGGGCCGGCGGTTGTGGCCAAACGAGCCTGAGCCGCGCCAACTGGTCCAAGCGCGCAGACGCTTCGAAAAGGAGTATGGTTCTGGCCACGCCACGATCAAGCCCGGCCAGTGGCAGCAGCATTATCACCGTCCCTATGCGGTCTGGGTCCATCGGTTGGCCCGGGCTGTGTCCAAAGAGATCGACCAGCTGCCCGCGCAACCGCCGCCGCTGCCGTGGCCCATTCGCCGCGATCCGATCAAGGAAATACGCGCCTACAACAGTTCGCTGTTTCCACGGGTTCCCGTAAACCCAAACCCGCCCGTGTACCTAAACACCTATGTGCCCAAAACCGTCGACCTAGACCGGGCGCGAACCGAGGTCTACCGGCCGGACCAGGGCGAAGATTGGCTTTGGCGGATCCGGATCTGCCAGGACGAACCCCGGCCCTGGGGTTGCTGCTGTTACTTCCCGCCTGGGCTAACCAAAGTGCTAGTTGGTCGAAGCTCCGCAAGCGCTCGTAGCCCCGCCTTTAGGCGGAACCGTACTTCGCACGTACCGTTAGATTGAACGAGCTAGGTCGTGAACGATTCCGCCTAACGGCGGGGCTATGAACGCTCGCCTCAACCGCAAGACACACTTAGAAATGCTTTCGAACAATCTAAACTTTGCTTATTTTCCGTCGGCGGTTTCCCGCACCTTATCGGGTTTGGGAAAAACAAAAGGTGCCTTTTTCCTAAGGAATTAAAAGCCGCGATTGTATCGTTTCGATACAGAGGGGATGAAAAAAACAAAAAGAGGTAGCTGGTAGCCGGTAGTCGGTAGAAAATCAGGTCAAAGTTACTGATGGTGGTGCCAATTCAAGAGGTCGAACGCTAAATGACGAATCGGCTCGCATCGGAAATCTTGGTTAAAAACCGCTACCGACTCCATGATATAAAGTCCAATTAGCCATTGACAAAGAATGTTGAACATGTTTATATCTCGGTTGTGCGCTGTTCCGGCACGGTAGTACCTATCGATCCAAGGGTAGTCGAATTCCGGCCCAGGCTCGGACTCCCGAGCAGTTAAATCCAGCTGATACAACCAGTTAGCCCCGGTTGAATGCTTCCAAACAATTCGTCTGAGCCAAACGGTTTGCCCCGTACCGCTTCGACCACTTCCCAAGTTCTGAAAGGTATCACCAATGAAAATCCACCCCTCCAGTTTTGCCCCGTTTAACAAAAAAACCACCAAATCTACTAATCGGCCGAAAAAACAAGAACATAAGCAGAATTTGTCCGTGCGCTTCGTTGCGGTAATCGCAATGGCGGTTTTTGGCCTGGTTGGTCTGAGCGTGGTGATGATGCGCACGGCACAGGCCGCCGGAAATTTCACCGGCACGGTCTTTCAGGACTTCAATGGTAATGGCATCAAGGACGCCACCGATCCGGGCTTGGGTGGCGTAACGGTCACGGCCTACGACTCGGCCGGAACCGCGGTTGCCACGACGACCTCCAGCGCGGTAGTCGCAACCTTAGGTCAATACACGCTGAACCTCGTCGCAGTGGCCAATGCAACGCCTTTGCGGATCGAATTCACCGGAGCACCCGGCTATACGAAATCGGGCCCGGTCAGCACCTCGGCCGGTGCGTCAGGCAGCAGCGTGCAGTTCGTCACTGCCACGGCCGCGGCCATTGCCAACATAAATTTCGGCCTAAACAATCCGGGAAATTATTGCCAAGCCAATCCGCGTTTGGTAACCAATAGCTATTCGCAAGGTTCCCAAACGGGCAATACGCGCAACGTGATCGCGTCCAGTACCTACACCGCCAGCGGCGTAAACGCCGCCCTCACCATTGGTGAGGCGCAGGCCAGCCAGGTTGGATCGACCTGGGGCTTGGCCTATCATCGCACCTCGAACACTTTGTTCGCGGCGTCTTACGTCAAACGGAATGCCGGGTTGGCGCCCGCGGCCCAACACCCGGGTTCGGATGGTACGGGAGCGATCTATCGCATCACGCCCGGGGGCGCGGTTGACGGTACGTTATTTGTCGATCTGGATGTGTTGTTCAGCAATGCGACTCTGACCGGAACGGACCCACACACGGATTTCAATCCGAATCCTCCCGACTTCGACTCGGGCGCCTATGCCGCCGTTGGCAAGGTCGCTCTCGGCGGGTTAGCCGTTTCCGAGGACGACCAGACGCTTTACGCGATCAATTTGGTTGATCGCAGACTTTACAAACTGCCCATCGGTTCGACCCCGACGGCCCCGGCCGTAGGTGCGGTCACCAGTTTTCTGGTACCCAATCCGGGTTGCACCAATGGCGTGGGTCGTCCGTTTGCGGTCAAATCGCACAACGGATCGGTCTATGTCGGCGGCGTCTGCACGGCCGAAAACGCCGGCGGCACGGCAGCGAATCTTTCGGCTTGGGTCTACTCCTTCAACCCGGCCACCAACACTTTTAGCGCCGCCCCGGTGCTGTCGTTCCCGTTAAATTATGCGCGTGGATGCGCGGACATCGGTGGCTATTCGAGCGGCGGTTGCCGCACGGGTGTGGCGGCGGGTTCGTTCGCCGACTGGCGTCCCTGGCGCGATACGTTGGATCTGACCTTTCCGGCCGGTTATGGCGGCGGTTTCACCGCGTATTCCCAAGCCCAATTGACCAACATCGAATTTATCCAGAATCCCAACTCGGGCGGCGAAGATATGGCGATCGCTTTGCGCGACCGTTTCGCCGATCAGATCGGCAATTCCGATCCCGGACCGACCGGAACGCCTCCGAATACGGCTCCGGCGGATGGTTCGCTGCTAAATGCGACCCCAGCCGGCGAGATCATGCGGGCCAGCTTGAACGCCTCGAACGTTTGGGTTATCGAACAGAACAGTCATAACGCATCGGGTACGGCCACGTTCGGACCAACCGCTGGCGCCAACAACCAACAAGGACCGGTCAGCACGGCCGGAGCTGACATTAACCAGACCGGTGAATTTTACTTAGACAATCACCCGACCAATCACGACGAGATCTCCTGCGGTGGTTTGGCGTTCGTGCCGGGCAATCCGGAATTGCTTGCCACGGTGGTGGACCCGGTCAATCTATTTTCCGGCGGCACGTCGCAGTTCTCTAACACGACGGGCGCGCGCACGCGCAGCTATCAATTCGATCTGGGCGCGGGTGGTTTCGATAAGGCGGATAGCTTTGGCGATCTGGAAGCGCTTTGCAATGTGGCGCCGGTCGAATTGGGCAACCGCGTTTGGAACGACGCGAACGGTGATGGAATTCAGCAACCGAGTGAAGCGGTCTTAGTCGGGGTGACGGTTCGTCTGATGGATTCAACCGGGACTACGCAACTATCGTCGGCGGTCACCAGCGCCACCGGCAATTATCTTTTCTCGACCGCGACGGGTACGACGACCGCCAGTGCGATCTACGGATTGGTGACGTTAACGAACTCCGGCAGCTATCAGATCCGCATCGATACGACGCAGGCGGCGTTAACCGGATTGACCACCACCAAAAAGGATGGCGATGCCTCGGCCAACGGCGACAGCCGCGATTCCGACTCAACTCAATCGGGAACGAATTCGATCATCAATGTGACGATGAGTGGTCCAGGCGCTAACGACCATACGCAGGACTTCGGTTTTGCGCCGGCCTTCTCGGTCGGTAACCGCGTTTGGTTCGATACTAATAACAACGGCCAGATGGAAACCGCGGGCACGCCGGAAGTCGGTGTGGACGGTGTTACGGTGCAGTTGGTCGATTCGTTCGGCAGCGTCGTTGGAACACAGACCACCTCGATCGGCGGGTACTATCGGTTCGATTCGGTGATCCCCGGCACCTACACGGTGCGCATCGCGGCGTCGAACTTCACGACCGGCGGTGCGTTGGTCGGTTATCAGAACAGCACTGGCGTTATTGTTGGCACCGATCGACGCGATAACGGCGTTGATTCCAGCAGTCCTTCGGCCGCGGGCATCTCCAGCGGTTCTATCGTGGTCGCTTCCGGTGGGATGCCAGCCAGCGAACCCGACATTACCGGCAGCGGCGTGGCCGCTCACGGTCCCAACGGCGACGCGACCGACAATCTGTTGGTTGACTTCGGTTTTTACAAATTGACGTTGGGCAACCTGTGCTTCAATGATTCAAACAACAACGGCATGTTCGGTGGCTCGGATGTCGGCTTGGCCGGTTGTGTCATCAAGTTGTTTCAATCAAACGGCACCACGGAAGTCCCGGTCGGCCCCGACGGTATCTTAGGTACGGCGGACGACATCATCGGCGCTACGAATCAATTGACTACCGTTGCGGGTGGTGCCTATTCATTCTCGGGACTTACACCGGGTGGCTATGTGGTCAAGGTCACGCCTCCCGCGGGCGGTTTCCGCAGCGCGAATGTGACGGCGGGCACCACTACGCCGGACGGTAATGTCGATAACGATGACAACGGTTTGGGTGTGGCCGTGGGCCAGACCACCAGCAACGCGATCAATCTGGCTGCGGGTGCCGAACCGACCGTCACGAATGCGACCGCTTCAACCACCAACAACACGTTGGACTTTGGCTTTACCACGGCGGCCCCGACCGAGGTCAAATTGGCCTCGTTCTCGGCCCGGACCGATGGGGCCGATACCTTGATCACCTGGCAGACCGGGTTCGAGGTGAGCAACCTGGGATACGTCCTTTATCGCGAAGATGCGAGCGGAAAACTCGTGCCGGTGACTCCTTCCGTCGTGGCTGGTTCGGCTCTAGTGGCCGGTGGCGAAATGCGCTTCGAGGCCGGGTTGAGCTTTGCTTGGTGGGATCGCTCGCAAAACGGTCAAGCTGGAACGAAATATTGGTTGGAAGCCATTGATCTGGATGGCAGCCACGAAACCTTTGGACCTTTTGTAACCGAACTTGGTTCGTTGCCGACGTCGCGCCCGCCCCAGTCAAAACTGCTGAGCGATCTGCGCGGGGGCGACGAATATAAACGCGAGCGCGAGTTCGCGGCGCTATCTCCCCGGGGTGGAATGGCCCAGTCACGGAGTCCGAAATCGGGCGGAGGCACGCTGAACGCTGCACCCGACTTGGTCCGGCAATTCGAACTGGCGGCCGATCCGTCGGCGATCAAACTTAGCGTTCCGCAAAGCGGTTGGTTCCGCGCGGTCCGCAGTCAATTGGTCGCGGCCGGTTTGCCCGTGGGCGCCGCCAATAGCAACCTGCAACTTTTCTTGAACGGCGTCGAAGTGCCGATCGAAGTGTCCGACGCGGATGGTTCGGTATCGTTCTACGGTCAGGGTTTGGACACGTTGGAAACCGGTAAGAACGTTTACTGGCTCCGCGCGGGTTCCACTCCTGGATTGCGTATTTCGCGCCGGGTGGGCGAGCGCCCAGCTGCGCGGAATGGTACCGACCTAGTTGGATTGGACAACTTTGCCATGACGGTCGAGCGTCGTGATCGGGTCCTTTACTTCTCGTCGCTATTGAATGGCGAAGGGAACAACTTCTTCGGCCCGGTGTTGGCCGCGAATCCCGTATCGCAGACGCTGTACGTGCGCGATCTGGACGTGGATGCCGGCGGTAGCGCGAACCTGGAGATCTCGGTGGTCGGTTTGACCGTGCAGGCGCATCAGGTTCAGGTCAAGCTTAACGGAACGACCGTCGGCGTGATCAACTCGACGGATCGGCAACAGCCGGTTTGGAACATGCCGGTCAGTCGCAGTCTGTTGGTCGAGGGACAGAACGTCGTCACGCTGCAAAGCGTTGGCGCTGGTTCCGATGTGTCGTTGACCGACTATATACGTCTAACTTATCCGCGGCAGTATCGCGCCTTCAGCGGCGCCGGTGAGTTCACGGTTCCGGCGGGCCGGCCGGTTCGCATCGGCGGATTTGGCGGCGAGAAGATCCAGGTTCTGGACGTCACCGATCCCAACCAGCCACAGATATTTGAATTCTCGGCTGTTAGTGTTGGTCAAAGCGGCTTTGAATTCAATTTGCCCGGTGCCAGTGTCGATCGGCGACTGTTGGTCACCGACCAAAACGTGGTTCCGTCATCGGTATCGAACCTTATCGGCAATCACGCTTCGACGTTAAATGTCTATGACGGTACGGCCCGCCAATTGGTGATGATCGCACCGGAGCAAATGCACGCGGCTCTGACCCCGTTGATCGCTCAGCGCGAACGGCAGGGAATCAACACCAAGTTGGTCGATATCGAAGACGTCTTTGACGAATTCGGCTACGGCATGCACACGGCCCTGGCGGTGAAGAATTTCCTGAGCCACGCTCGGACCCACTGGGGAACGGCGCCCGATTACGTACTGTTGGTGGGCGATTCGACCTATGACCCGCGTAATTACTTGCTGCAAGGTGAGAATGATCTAGTGCCGACGAAATTAGTGGACACCGACTTTATGGAAACGTCGTCCGACGATTGGTTCGTAGATTTCGATAACGATACCATCGCGGAAATGGCGATCGGACGGCTACCGCTACGGACGTCGGCGCAACTCGATGTTGTCGTCGCCAAACTTTTGACCTACGACGATCAACCGGCCGAAGCCCAACGCAAAGCGTTGTTAGTTTCGGATACCGATTTCACCGTAGCCAGCCAGCAAGTCGCAGCGAACTTGCCCGCGGGTACGGTCGTTACGTCGATCTATCGCGGAACGGATACGGACGCCGCACTGCGCCAGCAACTGCTGGACGGATTGAACAGCGGTCCGGCGATCGTGAACTTTACTGGTCACGGTCAGGTAGGTAATTGGACCGGCGGTGGATTGTTTACCTTGACCGATCCGGCCACGTTGACCAACGTGCGGCCTTCGATCTACATCACGCTTTCGTGTCTAAATAACTTCAGTCACGATGCCTACCAGGACAGCATTGGCGAGGCGTTGCTCAAATCCGAGCATGGTGCCGCGGCGGTGTGGGGCTCCAGCGGAATCACCTTCTCGGATCCGCAGGTGGTGATGGCAATGCGGCTCTACGGACAATACAGCGCCGTTGCCGGCGTGCGATTGGGTGATGCCATTCGGCAAGCCAAATCGGCCACCTACAGCCCAGACGTGCGCCGGACCTGGTTGTTGTTCGGCGACCCGACGATGCGGTTGCGCTAAGTCGGCTTAGTAAACGTAAATCAGCCACTTTCCCGGCAATTCTACGGTGTCTTGGCTAATCACAAAATAAGACGGGATCGGTCCGGTTAGTAGATTCGGGGGAATGGGTTCAGGCCATTCCCCCGGGTTCGCTAAACGGATCGGTCCCGTTTTGATCTACGCATCGAAAAGGTCTCGTTCGCATTTTGAAAGCTTGCCTTGGGGTTCAACTTCGGCTACCGACCTACCTGAAAGAAAACCATCTCCGCTACCCCCGGCTTTGGCGGATCGATCAGTCGGTTTAGGGGCCTCTTAGTCCTCGATCTCTAGCGACTTCGCATTACGAATCTCGACCCCTATCTGTTGATCCTTCACAGATTTCAGTCTGCTTTTGCAATCTGCGTCGGATTCACCCATCATCTTCGCAGGACGTTGGAACATTGGGTTAGGGGTTAGGGAGTCGTCGATTTGTTCATGAAGAAGGTCTGTTTGTTGATCTTGATCTGGGGGATGGCTCTAGGCATTAGCTGCTCAAAGGCAATGCGGGATACGCCGGCTGGTCCGGCGACGGCGTCCGAGGACACCGGCGATCGCAAATACAGCGACCGCTGGGGACCGCCGCAGAGAATAGCTACCCTGGCCGATCAGACGATCACCGAAAGCAGCGGTTTGGTCGCGTCGCCCCGCAACCCCGGTCTATTTTGGACGCACAACGATTCAGGCGCGGGACCGATCTTATATGCCTTGGACCGAACGGGAAAGAGCGCGGGAGTTTGGCAAGTTGCCGGTGCGGCGGCCAAAGATTGGGAGGACATTGCGGCGGGTCCGGGGCCTGATCGGGGCACCAGTTATCTTTACGTTGGCGATATCGGGGATAATAGTTTGGCGCGGTTGCAGGTAGCAGTCTATCGCGTACCTGAACCCGCGATCACGCCCACCGATGCGGAATCGACCGCGGCCGCGCCTCGAATCCTTGAAGGCGCGGTCGCCATCGAATTGAAATACCCGGATGGGTCGCACAATGCCGAGGCATTGATGGTCCATCCAAAAACCGGTGATCTGTATATTGTGACCAAGGAACGTCGGCGCCCCGCTGGGGTGTATAAACTGCCAGCGGCGTATTTGGTTCAGCCCGGTGTCCAAACGTTAACCAGAGTTACCGAATTGAAAATGCCGTCGGTAGTCGAAGGCATGGTGACCGGCGGTGATATTTCACCAGACGGGAAACACCTAATACTGTGCGATTATTTCGGAGCATATGAATTGACGTTGGCGAATGGTGAATTTGATGCGATCTGGAAGGAAACGCCCCTCATCGTCGATCTGGGCGCGCGGGAGATCGGCGAGTCGATTTGCTACAGCCTGGACGGTAGGTCTTTATTCGCCACTAGCGAGAATCTGCCGACGCCGCTGATCGAAGCTAATGCAAAGTGAACTTATTTTTCGAATCGATTTGAGGAGATCGTTTGATGACAAAACCTGAAGAGCACGAGATACGCGCCTTGGTGCGCAAAGAATTGTTGGCCATTTTGGCTGATGCGCACGAGGCGCTGGGAATGAAAAAGGACCCGACCGGAATGGGCCGTAAAGCGCTGGACGGGTTAACGCACATGATCAAGCAGCGCGATTCGCTTCGGCCGGAAGACCTCAAATAGCCAATTTTATGATGCCAGACGAAGAAGCAAAACCAGTTGTCGCGGAATCTGGACCTGAGGTTGCTTTATCGCCCCGAGACCGGCGCGGTTGGTGGCGGCGCTGGCTTTATCCCACGGTGGCGCTTCTGCTCGCGGTTGGCCTCAAGGTATGGGCGGCGTACTTTCCGGGTGCGGTCGAATCGGTTTACAGCCGGCCGATCTATCCGTACATTGCTTTGGCGCAGTCCTGGGTTAATCGCTGGTTCGGCTTCTCGCTGGCTGAATTTCTGATCATCGGGTCGATCATTCTGATCGTGAGTTATCTGGTGCGGATGACTTGGTTGATGATCCGCCGTCGTCGACCCGTGGTTTCGACAATGGGTACGATCGCATTTCGCGGTTATTCGATCGTCGCCTGGGGGCTGCTTGTATTCGTGCTAGCGTGGGGGCTCA
>JBDSEC010000176.1:0-4828 GCA_039920205.1 Pyrinomonadaceae bacterium | reverse complement strand
TTTCTTTCTTGATTGTGGTTCCAGCCATGATCGTGTTTCGAATCTCTATTTCGCTGCCGGGGCTGACTTGCCTTTGCTGTAATCACGTTTGCGTGGGGTGATCAACGACGTGTCGACCGCCTCATACGACAGCACCGGCCCTTCGCCGGTATATTCGGCGATGGTCGTCTTCAGAAATTTCTCATCATCGCGATTGGGGAAATCGGGTTTGTAGTGCGCCCCACGCGATTCGTCTCGATTCAACGCGCCCAAGGTAATGACTCGCGCCAATTCCAACATGTTCGTAAGATGGCGCGCATGCGGCACTGCCATCGTGGCCCACAAATTGGAATCGTTGATCGAGATATTCCGGTTGCGTTCCATCAATTCCAGAAGCGTTTCGTCGGTCGCTTTCAACCGATCGTTGTACCGCACAACGGTAACGTTGTCGGTCATGATCTTGCCCATCTCTTCGTGTAATTGGTACTGATTTTCGCGGCCTGACTGTTTGATCAATTTGTCGTTGATCTCCTGCTGGCGGCCCAATTCTTGGTCAAAGAGGTTCGAGGTCTCGGTGTCTTTTCGTTCAACGTTTTGGGCATACTCCATCGCCGCCGGCGCGGCAATAAACCCGCCATAAACACAACTGACTAAAGAATTTGCCCCCAAACGGTTCGCACCATGGATCGAATAATCGCATTCGCCCGCCGCCAGTAATCCCGGAATATTAGTGCGTTGGTTGAAATCTACCCACAGCCCGCCCATCGAATAATGGACGCCCGGGAAGATGCGCATGGGAACATGCCGCGGATCGTCGCCCACGAACATTTCGTAAATTTCCAGGATCGCGCCCAGCTTGCGATCGAGTGTTTCCGCCGGGATGTGACTCAGATCCAGATAGACCTGATTCTCGCCCGCAACGCCGGCGCCGTCCAAACAAACCTGGAAGATCTCGCGCGTAGCAATATCGCGCGGAACCAAATTGCCGTACGCCGGATACTTCTCTTCCAGGAAGTACCAGCGCTCGTCCTCGGGAATGGACTTCGGTGAGCGAACATCCGCTTTAGCGCGCGGGACCCACACCCGGCCGCCCTCGCCGCGCGCGGATTCTGACATCAGCCGCAGTTTATCCTCGCCCGGGATCGAGGTGGGATGGACCTGAATGAACTCGCCGTTGGCGTACTTAGCGCCCTGCACGTAACAGGCCGCAACCGCGCTCCCAGTGCAAACCTGTGAGTTGGTCGATTTTCCGTAAACCAGCCCCGGACCGCCCGTCGCCATGATCACCGCATCGGCAGGAAACGCACGAAGTTCGAGGGTCTGCAGGTTCATTGCGATCAAACCGCGGGTGACCTGATGATCGTCCAGTACCAGCGAGACCATTTCCCAGCCTTCGTATTTAGTCACCTGATCCGATACTTCATACCGGCGGACCTGTTCATCCAAAGCGTAAAGCAACTGCTGACCGGTCGAAGCGCCGGCAAAAGCCGTTCGGTGATGCAACGTGCCGCCAAAGCGGCGAAAATCCATCAACCCTTCGGCCGTGCGGGAAAACGGAACGCCCATCCGATCGAATAAGTAGATGATCGATGGGGCCATTTCGCACATGGCCTTGACCGGCGGCTGATTGGCCAAAAAGTCACCGCCGTAAACTGTGTCGTCGAAGTGCTTATAGGGTGAATCCCCTTCACCCTTGGTATTCACGGCGCCGTTGATGCCGCCCTGTGCACAAACGGAATGCGAACGCTTTACCGGCACCACGGAAAACAGGTCAACCGCGTGGCCGGCCTCGGCGATCTTCATGGCTGCCGCTAACCCGGCCAAGCCGCCGCCAATTACCGCGATGCGTGTACCATTCTTCGCCATGTCAGTAAAGTATTCCTCCCAACAAACCGCCCGGCCGGATGAATGCGACCATCGCGTTAATGCCGACCAACAACAAGACTGCGCCAAACCCGATCAAACCATATCCCGTGATCTTCTGTGCCTTCTCGCCGATCACGATGCCCCAATCAACCGCGAATAACCAGATGCCGTTCACGAAGTGCCAAACCGTAGCGGTCACGCCGATCAGGTAGATAACAAAGATCGGTATCATATGGAATTCGCGCGCCACGATCTCGAACGACCGAGTGGCATGGTCGGCCACAGCTTCGGTATTCAATCCGGGAATGACGCCGAACCGGAAATTCAATACGTGAAAAAGGATAAAGAAGAACAGGATCATCCCGGTGATCCGCTGGATCAGGAAAAACCAGTTGCGCGGATAGGGATAATGAAGATTATTGGGCCGGGCTTCGGCGGTGATAACCAACCCGTAGACCGCGTGATAGATCAGCGGGATAAAAATGAAGGTGATCTCGACCAGGAGGATGAATGGTATCGCCTGCAATTCAACGACGGCTTCGTTAAACTTCTCGGGACTGACCATCGCTTTTGAGTTGGTATAGAAATGCTCCAACAAAAAGGCTCCCAATGGCACGATCCCGGATACCTGATGCAGTTTGCGCAAAACAAACGTTCTACTCAAACGAATCGCCATTACGCGAATTTTTCTCCTGTATTTACCGAACCGATGAATATCGCGAACATAAAGACGGTCGACGCGACAAAAGGAATTAAACTATACGATACCGCAACTGAAGGGCTAGACCAAATCGAGGAGTGGCAGTCACCCGCTAAAGGGTCGCAACGCTTAAGGTAATGGGAAAATTATTCGTAGCGGAGCGCTTCGATCGATCCAATCGGGCTGACTTCCAGGCCAGCCACAAACCAAGGGTGATTCCGAAATAGAAGCTCAAAAACGAAACCCATTCCCCCCGTTGATAGCCAGCGACCGGACTTAAGTTCAAAAAAGGTCGGGCGCCCCGTGTGGTCACGAAACGCCCTTCGGTTATTCACGGTTTACCGTTGCTAGCCTATTGCTGTACGTATGCCGCCGGAATGGGAAGATCACCCGCGGTGCCCCAGTTCACGGCCTTAAGCGACATGCTGCTGCTCTGCATCACGTACCAAACACCTTCGCTGGGTCGGAAAACGGCCACGTCGATCTTGCCATCGCCGTCATAATCGGCGGGGATCGCGCGGTCGGTGCTAATGCCAAAATACATTGACATCACCGTATTGGTAGCACTTTGATAGACATACCAAGCGCCCGTGGACGGACGGAATACGGCCACATCGTCGCGTCCATCGCCGTCATAATCGCCGTTGACCGGGATATCCGTATTAATGCCCCACGCGACCCCGGCTACTGAATTGTCAGCGCTCTTCAGGATGTACCAACCGCCACCCGCAGGCCGGTAGATCGCGAGGTCAGTTTTGCCATCCGCATCGAAATCACCGGGAACGGGAAGATCGCCTGGCTGCCCCCAGTGCACCGCGCGGAACTGCAGCGTGGCAGACGCGAGAATGTACCAATCACCAGTCGTCGGACGGAAAACCGCCAGATCGCTCTTGTGATCGCCATCAAAATCACCAACCAAGGGCAGGTCGCCGCTCGCGCCCCATTGATAGGTCTTTCGCTCGTAAGTGGAACTGTATTCGATCGACCAAGTTGCGGTGCTCGGGCGGAAGGTGGCCAGATCTGCGCGCCGGTCACCGTCAAAATCACCCGGGACCAGTTTGTCTTGCATGCTGCCATAGTTGGCCCGCGCAAAGAAGACGCCGTTCGAGGTCTTACTGGTGTACCAATTGCCGGTGCGGAAAACGCTGAAATCGGTCTTGCCATCGCCGTCGAAATCGCCACGTTTGTTCAAACGGCCCGAGGTCCCCAGGCAGGTGTTGAGCATCACAGCCACCCCGCTTGACGTCGGACCGGTCGAGGAAAGGACCCCCAGATCCATTTTCCCATTGTGATCGATATCAGCTCCGGCCAAAAGCTGCGGATTGCCACCAACTGAATAGGTCAATGGGTTACTAAATACACCCGTTCCCGGATTGGTCCACGCGCTCACCACTTTGGTGGGCCAATGCAAAACGGCGAAGTCATCGATCCCATCGCCCGTAAAGTCCGAAACCAAGACCCCGGTGGCGCTGGCTTGAGTCGTAAATGTCACCGGTGCACCAAAATGACCGGCGCCATCGCCAAACATGATCGCACCGATCCGCGTACTACCGTCGCTGGCAACGGCGATCAGGTCCTGATGGCCGTCATGATTGAAATCGCCCACGGCTTCTACCAAACTAGTTCCGGTCGGCGTGAGGTAGACGGGCGCGCTGAACCCACCTGCCCCATCTCCCAGGAGAAGGTTTATGACATTGGGAGCGGCGCCAACCGCCAGGTCCTTTTTCCCATCTTCGTTAAAATCACCCACCACCAATTGGTTCGGCGAGCCGCCCACCGCGACGTTGTTAGTAATCGTGAAATGGCCCGTTCCATCGCCTGTGAACACGACCACGGAACCGTTGGAATTGCCTCCTAGAAGATCCAACTTTCCATCGCCGTTAACATCGGTCGCGACCGTATCTGTCAATGTGGCCCCCCCGCCAAAAACCGGAATGCCGGTGCCGAAACCTCCCGATCCGTTGCCGAGTAAGATCTCAAGTCCAGAAGCAACTCGCACTGCAATATCCAAATTTGCATCGCCATTGAACTCACCTAAAGTCATTATCCCCGGAGCGGTTCCCGTCAAAAAGATCGGCGACGGTACTCCAAACGCCCCGCCTCCGGTACCGAGCATAACCGACACCGAATTAGCATTGTAATTCGTCACCACCATATCGGTTTCGCCGTCGTGATTAAGATCTCCAAACTTAAGGTCTGAGGCCACTCCACCCGAGGGGTATTGCTGAGTAGCCATCAACTGACCAACGCCGCGCCCGCGCAAAACGACCATGCCGGTGGTTT
>JBDSEC010000175.1:0-7447 GCA_039920205.1 Pyrinomonadaceae bacterium | reverse complement strand
GGACGTTATGTTTCCGCCATTTTGGCTTCCCTGATCGCACTCGCCATTATCTATTTTGAGTTGCGCATTCGTAAGGCCTCGCTAAAAACCCTTATTGGCGCGGCGGTTGGTTCCATTTTGGGGATCGTGGGCGCTTTCTTGATCGGCCTATTGATCATCCTGCAAGAACCGGCCGGCACCGGCGCGGGCATGAAGTTCTTCCTGACTTTAGTCCTTACTTTCTTCATGGCCTATGTCGGCTTGATGGTGGGTGCCGCCAAAGGCGACTTCTTGGACCTGTCGGCGCTGGGCGGGATCTTTAGCGATAAGACCCTGCGAAAAGACAACAAGATCTTGGACACGTCGGTGATCATCGACGGCCGGATCGCGGATGTGGCCGAAACTGGATTCCTCTCGGGCGCGATCATTATTCCGCATTTTATTTTGCGTGAATTGCAGCAAGTGGCCGATTCACCGGATTCCTCAAAACGCCAGCGCGGCCGCCGCGGCCTAGACATGTTGAATCGCTTGCGGAACAACAACACCTTGGACATTCAGATCGTTGAGACCGACTTTCCCGCGGTACGCGAAGTGGATCTTAAACTGATCGAATTGGGCAAGGCGATGGACGCGGTCATCGTAACCAACGACTTTAACCTTAATAAAGTGTCGCAACTTCGCGGTGTCAGCGTCCTTAACATCAACGAACTGGCCAACGCGTTAAAGCCGGTGGTTTTGCCCGGCGAGGCTATGCGTGTATTCGTGCTTAAAGAAGGCAAGGAATACAACCAAGGTGTCGCCTATCTGGATGACGGCACAATGGTGGTTATCGACAATGCGCGCAAGCTGATCGGCAAGAATGCCGACATTGCCGTGACCAGTGTTTTGCAGACCACGGCGGGCAAGATGATTTTTGGCCGCCTGTGGGAAGACCCGCCCGACGGGACCAGTGCCCCCGAACACCGCACCAATGGCGGTACCCGGCGCGCACCGCGTGATCCGCGGCAAACCAGCGTTACCCCCATGCGGAACGGCGAGATCGGCGAAGCCGAATAGCGTTTCGGTTTAGTTTCAAATAACGGTAAGTTTCCGGTCAGTTTCTCCGGCCGGGTCTGTCACCTATTTCTACTGATGAACGTCGCGATCATTGCCGCCGCCGGCCAGGGCCAGAGGTTTGGCGGTGAGCGGGCCAAGCAATTTGTCGAACTTTGTGGTGTTCCGGTTATCGTCCACACCTTACGGCGGTTCGAATCGTGCCCGGATATCCACCAGGTGATCGTGGTGGTGCCGGCGGCCGAATCGGCCGGTTTTCTGGAACTAACGGCACGTTACGGCTTGCGTAAAGTGGATCGCGTTGTTCCGGGCGGCGTCACCCGATTTGAATCGGTAAACCGCGGCTTTCAGGCGATCCGTCCGGCCACGGCCGAAGTCGTGGCAATTCACGATGGCGCCCGACCGTTCGTCCGGCCCGAAGAGATCAGTCTTACGGTACAAGCCGCAGCGGAACACGGCGCGGCAATCCTGGCGGCGCCGGTTACGGATACGATAAAACTGCTTGGCGACGGCGGTTTGATAAGCACCTTGGACCGGTCGAAATTGCGGCGAGCGCTAACGCCTCAATGTTTTCGTTATGACTGGTTACGGCGCGGTTTGGCTGCCGCGGTCAATGCTGACTCCGAGATCACTGATGACAGCACACTGATCGAAGCCTTGGGTGAACCCGTGCAGATCGTTGAGGGCGGCGCCCGCAACATCAAGATCACGAATCCGGAAGATATTGCTTGGGGCGAGTTACTGCTTAAGCAGGTGGAATTGTCGGATCAGGATTAGGTTTGTAGATGCAACGCATAGGGATCGGCAGTGACATCCATCGTCTGAGCGCCGGCCGGCCGCTGATACTCGGCGGCGTGGTTATCGAGTCCCCGCACGGGGCTGAAGGTCACTCGGACGCGGATGCGTTAACGCACGCGATCATCGATGCCATCCTTGGTGCATTATGCGAAGGTGATATTGGTGCCCATTTCCCCGACACCGATCCCAGGTGGGCCGGGTTCGATTCGCTGCAGATGTTAGACCGCGTAGTTTGGTTGGCGAAAGAAAAGAAGTATTCGATCGTCAATGTGGACTGCATCATTTCGTTGGAACAACCAAAGCTGCGACCGCACATCCAGGCGATGCGTGAAAAGATCGCGCAAACTCTCGGTGCCGATATTGGATGTGTAAGCATTAAGGCCAAATCGGGCGAAGGCGTCGATGCGGTCGGTGAAGGCCGCGCGATCCACGCGCAGGCGGTGATCTTGTTAGAGAGCGTCTGAGTTTCGGCAGAAAGTGCTAATAACGAACGCATGAGACCTCAAGAAATCATCAAAACCAAACGTGACGGCGGCGAACTTACGCCCGACCAGGTCGCCTCGTTCGTAAGGGGTATCACCACCGGCGAGTGGGCCGACTACCAGGCCTCGGCTTTGTTGATGGCCTTTTTCTTGAACGGTTTGTCCGACAACGAGCAGTCCCTGCTGACTCGCGAGATGCTGAACTCCGGCGAGATATTGGATTGGACCGGGATCACTCAGCCGATCTCGGACAAGCATTCGACCGGTGGCGTGGGCGACAAGACCTCGTTATTGATCGCGCCCTTGGCCGCGGCGTGCGGGCTGAGTGTGCCGATGATATCGGGTCGCGGATTGGGCCATACGGGCGGCACGCTGGATAAGCTGGAATCGATCCCCAATTATCGCGTGCGTTTGATGGTGCCCGAGTTCCGCTCGATCATGGAAAAGAACGGCTTCGCCATGATGGGCCAGACCGAGACCATCGCGCCGGCCGATCGTAAGCTTTATTCATTACGCGACGCCACGGCGACAGTCGAGGCGATACCGCTGATCGTCGCGTCGATCATGTCGAAGAAGTTAGCCGCGAATTTGGGCTCGCTGGTCCTGGATGTAAAAACCGGCAGCGGCGCGTTCATGCCGGAAGAATCGCAGTCGCGGAAGCTTGCCCAAGAATTGGTCAAGACCGGAACCACCTTTGGCGTGAAAACCCAAGCGTTGATCACCGACATGAATCAACCATTGGGACACGCGGTGGGTCACGCGCACGAAGTCGTCGAATGTATCGAGGCCTTGCGCGGTGAAGCGAACGAAAAGGCGGCGCCGATGGTCGAACTTTCAATAGAATTGACCGCCCGCATGGTACTGATGGGTGGTGTGGAATCGACACCTGAGGCGGCTCGCGCCCGCGTCACTACGGCTCTTGAATCGGGCGCTGGCTTGGAGCGTTTCCGGCGAAATGTGGAGCAACAAGGCGGCGATCCGTCCGTCTGTGATAACCCGCGTCAATTATTAGATTTGAATCTGCTCGAGGTTCGGGTAGAATCCCCGCGCGACGGTTATATCCAAGCAATTCAAACTAATGAAGTTGGTTATGCGGTCAGCGCCATCGGCGGCGGCCGCGGCCGGGTTGAAGACCTGATCGATCATTCGATCGGCTATTTGGCCGAAGCTACGTTAGGCGCGCAAGTGAAGACGGGCGACTTGCTTGGGTTGCTTTATTGCCGCAATGGGACGCAGGGCGAGATCGCCGGACAGCGGTTACAGCAGGCATACGAAGTTGGCGACCAAACGCCCACGACCCAGTTCAAATTGATCAAGGAAGTAATAAGCGCATGAAGTTCGCACCGTTTCGCGTTTGTGTGGGCCTGTTGGCGATAGCCACTTTGTTTCTGGCCGTTCCAGCGTGCCATGTTCCGGATGTTCCGGCGTCGGAATCGGCGGGTAAGATCAAAGTCGGCATCGTTTTCGACATCGGTGGTAAGGATGATCGGTCCTTCAATGCCGCAGCGTGGACCGGCGTAAAATGCGCCGAAACTGGAAAGAACGCCGATGGTACTGATTGTGGCAAGCCACCACTGGGGATCGTTTTGCGCGATGTCGAACCGGGCAATCCCACCTCGATCGAACCGGCTATGCGCGCCTTTGCTGAACGCGGCTATGACCTGATCATCGGGGTGGGTTTTGCGCAGTCGCCGATCATGGAAAAGGTCGCCAAGGATTATCCCAATATTAATTTCGCGATTGTCGATGGATTTATTGATGCGCCCAATGTGGCGCCTTTGTTGTTTGCCGAGCATGAAGGTTCGTATCTGGTTGGTATGATCGCCGCCCGGACATCGAAATCGGGCATCATCGGATTCATCGGTGGAGTGGACATTCCGTTGATCCACAAATTCCAAAAGGGTTACGAAGAGGGTGCACTGGCGGCCAACCCGAACATTAAGGTGTTAGGCAATTATGTTGGCGTGACCGACAGTGCGTGGAACAACCCCGGAAAGGGTAAAGAGCTCTCTTTGGCGCAGATCGATCGCGGTGCTGACGTTATCTTTACGGCGGCGGGAAACAGCGGGTTGGGGGCATTCGATGCGGTCGAGCAGGCGCAGAAAGATCCAAACGCGCCGGCCACGCATTTCGTTATCGGTGTCGATTCGAATCAGAATTATATTAAGCCGGGATTCGTGTTGACCAGTATGGTCAAACGGGTCGACAACGCGGTTTACGCGATCATTCAGGACAAGGTGCAAGGCAAGTTCAAGGGCGGCCCCCACTTTTACGGTTTGCAGAACGAGGGCATTGCGTTTGCCCTGGATAAATACAATCAACCGTTGATCCCGCAGGCGACGATCGACGAGGTCAACGCGGCCAAGCAAAAGATCATCGCGGGCCAGATCAAGGTCACCAACGCGATGGACAAATGATCGCGTTTTAATTCCCTGGAAACACGATGATTGAACTTCGCGATATTACTAAACGATTCGGGGCCGTAACGGCCAACGATCATATCAACATCAAGGTTGCCCCGGGCTCGATCCACGCCATCGTGGGCGAGAACGGCGCCGGCAAATCGACCGCGATGCGGATCGCCTACGGTTTTTACACGGCCGATAGCGGACAGATCTTGGTTGATGGACAGGTCCGCGAGATCCGCAATCCACACGACGCGATCTCTCTGGGTATCGGCATGGTGCATCAACACTTCATGTTGGTTGAAACCATGACCGTGGCCGAAAACATCGTGCTTGGAGCTGAACCCGGGACCGATCTTGCTCTTGACCTTACCGGTGCGGGAACGAAAATTCGTTCTTTGTCGGAAGAGTTCAAACTCGCGATCAACCCGGACGCGATGGTCGAAGGGCTTTCCGTCGGCCAGCAGCAACGGGTCGAATTGCTGAAAGCGCTCTATCGCGAAGCGCGTCTGTTGATATTGGACGAACCCACTGCGGTGCTCACACCGCAAGAGGTCGAAGAGTTTTTTGTCATCCTGCGCCGCATGAAGCGTCAGGGAAAAACGGTGGTCATCATCACGCATAAGTTGGACGAAGTCTTAGCGATTTCGGACGAGGTTACCGTCATGCGGGATGGCAAGGTGGTGGGGAATGTGCCGACGGCCGAAACCAACGCCGCCCAATTGGCGCAGATGATGGTTGGCCGCGAAGTTCTGCTTCACTTGGTCAAAGATCCCGCGAAACCGGGAGCGGTAGTACTTTCGGTGACCGATCTTTCCATCAAGGATATCGACGGCTTACCTCGGCTGTCCGGGGTTGGTATAGAAGTTCGTGCCGGCGAGATCGTCGGTATCGCCGGGGTCGAGGGTAACGGACAATCGGAACTGGTCGAGGGGATTGCCGGGTTGGTCGCCTCTAATCTATTGAGCGGGCGAATACAACTGAACGGCGTTGACATCACGCGGTCGTCCGCGCGGCAGCGGAAAGAATTGGGTATCGCACACGTCCCTGAGGATCGTCATCGCCGCGGCCTTTTGCTGGAATCACCTTTAACAGAAAACGCGATCTTAGGCGTGCACTACCGCGCGCCGGCGGTCGGTGCGCTGGGGATATTTCTTGATGATGTGGCGATCAATCGTCGTACAAATCAGATCATCAAAGACTTTGACGTCCGGCCCCCCGATCCGGCGCTTCCCGCGCGCGCCTTGTCGGGCGGCAATCAACAAAAACTTATCATTGGGCGCGAATTTGAACTGCCGCCGAAACTGCTTCTAGTTTCGCAACCGACCCGTGGCGTGGATATTGGCGCGATCGAATTCATCCATCGCAAATTGATCGAACTGCGCGATGCGGGCGTCGCGATCCTTCTGGTTTCGGCCGAGTTAGAGGAAGTTACTTCATTGTCGGACCGTCTATTGATCATTCATAACGGAAAATTGGTGGGCGAGGTCGATCCGGCGACCGCGACCCAGGAAGAGATCGGTCTCTTAATGACGGGCGGGGGCCGCGGAGCACCACCAGCGCCCACTAAATTCGGCGACACTTACGGGACAAGCTTGAAATCATGAAACTCTTGCGCGAATTGATCTTCCCCTTGATCGCGGTCGCCGCTGCTTTCTTGATCGGCGGCGTGATCATCCTGTTGATCGGTGATGATCCGATCTTTACCTATCACGTTCTGTTCAGCAGTGCTCTGTCCTGGCCGGACGGCATCGGCCACACTTTGTTCCTGGCTACCCCGCTGATCTTTACCGGATTGGCGGTGGCGGTGGCTTTCCGCTGTGGCCTTTTGAACATCGGCGCCGAGGGACAGTTATATATCGCGGCCTTTGCCACCGCGTGGATCGGCATCAAATTTGGCGGCGTGATCGTGGGCGGCGAGAATTGGTCATGGGCCTCGTTTCCGGCGTTTGTGTTGTTGCCCCTGTGCATCTTGACGGCGATCTTAGCGGGCGCCATCTGGGGTGCGATCCCTGGAATTCTTAAGGCCCGCTTTGGTTCGCATGAGGTAATCAACACCATCATGTTGAACTTCATCGCCATTGCGTTGATCAGCTATTTTACCCAGTACTATTATAAGATCCCGGGCGACCCGATCCTGCAAACCGCACCGATCGGCACGGCCGCGAATTTGGCCACCTTTGGTAAATTCATACCCGGTTTTCCGGAGCGCATTCCCCTTAACTTGGCATTTGTTTTTGCGCTGATCGCGTGCGTGCTGGTCTATTTTTTCCTTTGGCGGACCAAATGGGGCTATGAAATTCGAGCGACCGGCGCTAATCCGTTCGCCGCGCAATATGGCGGCATTTCGGTCAAGAAACAGATCATTTTGGCGATGTCGGTTTCCGGTGGATTGGCCGGGATGGTAGCCGTAAATGAAGTTTTGGGCCATCGGCATCTCTATTACAACGAATTTTCCGACAATTACGGGTACACCGGGATCGCGGTGGCCTTGTTGGGACGGAATCATCCGGTTGGCGTGGTGTTTGCCGCCTTGCTGTTTGCCATCCTCGATCGCGGGGCGATCTTTGTCGATGCATTTACTCAACATGTAAGCAAAGACATCGTCATGGTGATAAAGGGGTTGGTAATTCTCTTTGTCGCAGGCGAGGCATTTTTCCGTTACATCTATCAACAACGCGGTTCGTTGCGCGCCGCGAAGTAGTTTGGCCTCCGGGCCGATGGCTAGTT
>JBDSEC010000174.1:0-3535 GCA_039920205.1 Pyrinomonadaceae bacterium | reverse complement strand
GACGTGTTCCGGTCTTCGCGCGCGCGTTCCGCCAACTTCGCGATATCCGGGTTCAACCGGCCGCCGCCGGCCAACAGCGGCGCCAGCCGTCCATCCGGAAAAATGAAGGCGGCGCGCAGTTCGACCGGGCGCCCACTGGGCCGCGTGATCACCGCGCAATCAACCCCGCGCACCTCTTGCACCCAATCGGCGAATTCACGCGCATTGCCGATCGTCGCCGACAGCAGCAACATCCGCACGCGGGGCGGCGTCAGAATGATCGCTTCTTCCCAAACATGGCCGCGCTCTTCGTCAGCCAAATAGTGTGCTTCGTCTAAAACGACCAGGTCGGCTTGCAAGTTAGTACCATTGCGCATCGCGTCGAAAAGCTGGTTACGATAGATCTCGGTCGTGCCCACGATGATCGGCGCTTGTGAATTTTCTTTGCGGTCTCCGGTCAAGATGCCCACATTCTCGGGGCCGAATTCGTCACTGAATTCTTGATACTTCGAATTGGTCAGGGCCTTGAGCGGAGTGGTGTACCAAACTTTTCGTTCAGCTTCCAACAGGCGTCGGATCTCTTCGCGCGCGATCCAAGTCTTTCCGCTGCCGGTCGGCGCGGTGACCAATACATCCTGATATTCCAGTGTGGCCAGAGCTTCTAACTGGAACGGGTCCGGTTTGAAGGGGCTGGGCGGCGGCACACCAATACCACCCAGCAATTCTTTAAGTGCGCGCGCTTCATCTCCCCTCGGGATCGGCGCTGGCCCACGCGGATCCGGCTCAGCTGCTGGAGCCGAGCTACGTGGACCCAAGGGGCGCGAACCCGGCGGGCGCGGACCACGCTTTCGGCGTTTGTTGTTCGGTGGACGATTCGCCATTGACTTCGAGCTCCGACCGCTAATTCACTTCAACTTCGACCGGCATCGTGTCTTGCGCGACATAACCTTCCGGCCAATTGGAAATATTCAAGCCGTAGGGCTGATCGGCCATCGGCTCGATCGAAAACCGAATGATCAGGGGCAACCCGCGCGCGGCTTGCAAGCGAATGCCCCAAGAATCAATGGTCCAGGTTTGCAACAGCACCTGGCCGGGGCCTGGCGTCAGCAACAATTTGGATCCACAATCGGCGCCATTGATGAACAATGTCACCCGCGAATTGAACACCTGTCCGTGTGCGTCATACGGTTCGACCGGTTTCAGATTCGCGCGGACGATGATCCGTCCAATTCGTTTGCGGTACGCGCGTTCCGGCACCAGATAGTCAAAGTATCCCATACCAACGCCCCAAACATAGCCAAATCCGCCGTCGATGCGTTCGAACCGTCCGGCGACCGCGCTTTCGGGATGAAATTGATAAAGGATACCCTCTGGGCGCACCGTGATCTTCGGCATTGTCACGGGATCATTGACCGGACGGTTGAAAGCGAACTGATGCGGGATCAGATGGTGCTCCAGATCCATCACATTAGCCGGCGGCGCAGCGGCGGCCTGCATGATCATCAGCTCGGCGGCGCGTTTGATCTCGGCATGCGTCGGGTTATCGCGCGGATCGGGCGTGATGCCGTAATCGCGCGTCGTATCGTTAGTGTAGATCCAGCACATCGCGCCCGCCACACCCGCACGCACGGCGCTATCGAAATAAGCCCGAAACCAATCAACCCGCGACATTCCGTGGAACCCCTCGGGCACCATGCCGAATTCGCCGATCACTAACGGTTTCCCGACTTGAACCGAAGCCGCGACGCGATTGTCCATAAATTCACCCATCGTTTGGGCTGAATCCACAAATGAATCCGTGTCGTCGCGCGGGTAGTGATGCACATCGCAATAATCGATATTAGGCAGGCTATGTTCGTCGATCCAGGCCCGGCGTTCAATGCCGTTGCGGTAACCCCAGGTTCCGGGCGAGATCAAATGGTTTTCGTCCAGGGATCGGAGGTAGGTGCTCATTTCGGCTACCCAGGCTTTGCGCTCGGCCCAGCGGCCGGTGGGCGCCTGCGCTTCGTTCATCAACTCGTAACCCATGATAGTGGGGTCGTCAATATACAACTTGCCCGTGACGGTGTTGCGGCGGGTGACAATGCGCCGAACGTGTTCGCGATAGAGTTCACGCGCTTTGTCGTTCGAATAGAACAACAGCGCTCGATCGGTATTGATGCCGAAAGGTTTGCTGTCATCGCGGGCATCCGCTATCCCGGCCCAATCCAGATAACGAATGATGCCGCCAGTGTCGCGCCACCAATTTACCAGACAAAGTTGAACAAAAAGGTGGTTGCGTTCGGCCTCGGCCAGGATGTGGTCCAGGTGCACGAAGGCAGCTTCGTTCCAATCGTCCGGACCGCGACGAAATGGATTCGTACGCAGCCAATCGTTCTGAGCTATGCCACTTTTGAGGCCATCGTCCGCGCCCGATTCACCCGACGCCCAAACCCGCACGACGCGCACACCATCCTGGGCGATCGCTTGCAGGCGGCCGGGCATTTGCGCGGTCTCTTCGCCGTAAAAGATCGCCGCGTTGGCGCCGATAAAACGGAACGGCCGACCGTTCAATACGAACTGCGTACCGTGCACGCCGACAAACCCGGGGCGCACCGGCCGCCGCCGCGCATCGCTCCAACGCCATCCGGCCAAGAAAATTGCCGCGCCCACAACAATGACAAGCGCGGCCAGAAAAACATTCTTTCGGGTCATTAATCTTGCTTGGTCTCGACCGCCACCGGTTCGGCTCCCTTAATTTGCATGAATCCCATGATCGCACAGACAACGGCCACAAATACGAACAGGGTGTTAAATGAGATCAACAGCCAGATCAAAGTCGTACTTTGACGCGAGATGGCGTAAACCCAAACAAACCATTGCAAGTAATAGAACAACAGCGCCAAGGCGGCAAACGAAAACCATTTCACCGCCGGTCCGCCGGTCCGCGCACGGCCACGTCCCAACACGAAGGCGACCAACGATCCGACCAAACCAACGATAAGGAGCAAGACAAAAACCGGGACGAAATATTTCGGTATTTCGTAATTACTGACCGTCGCCGAATTTTGCAGAAACAGAAAGGCGAATTGAAAAACCATTTAGGGGCGTCTCCTGAAATATTGAATTTAGCTGATATTACCAACCTGGCGGGCATCGATCCCCGCCAAACAAACCAAAGCGCCGTTTACGATGCGGCGCAAATAAATTCGCGGCGACGTAAACGGCGACTTTCACGCCCGTCGGCAAAAAACAATAATCCCGTTACGGCCCATAGACGGGCATTGCCGCGCACGATCCCCGGCATCACCAAGTTACGTGACGCCAACCCCAGCCGCCAATTGGGACTACTGGGTGATATGGATCTCTTCTTCCTTGTTAACCCGGCTGGCCAAAAACAGCACGCCAAAAATACCTGCCACCACGGCGCCAGCAATGGCCAAAATCAAGGCAGACTTCGGGCCTTCAGCACCCTGAGCTCGAAAAAAGATCGAGACCTGCCAGATCGCAAATCCGGCCGAGCCCAAGCACAACAACACAAACAATATGTCTTTACCCTTCATCCTGAACCTCCAGC
>JBDSEC010000173.1:0-7910 GCA_039920205.1 Pyrinomonadaceae bacterium | reverse complement strand
AAATCAATTTCATGGAAGAGCATTTCAATTCGGTCCGCGAACTAAGCCATGACCTCAAAATCGCTGATGTGGTTGCCTTTGTTGATGTGAAGAAAGTTCGGGTCGATGACTCGATCGCCGCTGACTGTGAGAAGAATACCGGCACGGGGCAATGCCTATATGTCTTAACTGCTGACGTTAAAGAAGTATTCAAAGGTACGATCATCACCACCGCCACACTAGAATTTTACGAATCCGCGGACGCCGTGTATCCCAAGAAATACTTTAATGGCCCACATGTTGTGTTTCTATCAAAGATAAGGCGCGGCCAAGGGGAAGTTAAGTATGGAGCGATGGAAAATTCTTCGCGTTCGATCAAGTACAATGTGCTCGAGAAATTAAGAAAGATCATTGATCCCGAGTCACCCGCAAATGAGAATGATCCGAACGACCCCTATTCACCTGCGTACCTGACCAAGTTATTTAATGAAGCTGACGCGGTTGTGTTCGTAAATGTCACTGACTCTAAGTCACTTGGGGATTACCATAAGACTTCATTTTCGCTGACCGCCACCGTAACGGAAGTATTTAAAGGGGGCTTGGCAAGCGGACAAAAGATAAGATATGAGGACGACCTACTATATAGACCGATCCTCCCTGAAGATATGGGCCCTCAAGTTCTTTTTTTGATGTTTGAGTTCAAAGGCGGCAAGTCCAGTTTTGACAAGATCGATTATACGTTGGGCGAGATCAAACATGGCATCTTGGCGGCACTTAGAAAGATTGCCGCAAACCCGCGACCGACGGCAAAATAATCAAGGTTGTCCACGAAGTCAGTGGCAGTTGGGATAGCGGATAGGCAAACATCCCCACATGATGTTAAGTGACAACGGGCCTCTCAGCTACGGCTTGGCCGCTGTCCAGTGCGGTGAGGCTTGCCTCACCGGATAGCCTTCCCCTTTGCGGCTATGCCGCGAATGTTCTTCTTCCTAGTTCAGATCGAAAAGCAAAATTCGCGGCATAGCCGCCGTCCTTTTTTTCCGCCGGTGAGGCAAGCCTCACCGCACTGGACAGCAGCCGAGCTGTAGCGTAGTCCGCACGTACAATTGAACTGGACACTAGGTCAACGTGTGCGACGGACGCAACACTGGCGGCAATCGTGTTGATTGGACGCTGGCGACACTTGACCACCCGCTATGGCCGGGTGGTACCGATCTCATATCCAACGTAGCCCTCCCGCTGTCGCTGGGTGGTATCGACCTCAATGCAGTTGGCTGATTCTTAGTCCAACGCATTTCAATCAAACAACCGCAGCCCTCGCGCCTGCGTCTGTGCCAGCTTATCCAAAAACTCGACGCGCGGGATCTCGCGCGCACCCAGGGCAAGCATATGCGGCGTCATGACCTGGGCGTCGATCCATTCCGCGCCGCGGGCCGCCAGGTGTTCAATCAAATGCAACAGCGCGAGTTTCGAAGCGTTTGGTTCCAGATAGAACATGCTTTCCCCGGCAAAGGCGCCGCCGGCATCGACCCCGTACAGACCACCGACCAATTGATTCCCGCGCCAGGTCTCGACGCTATGCGCCCGGCCGACCGCATGCAATTCGGTGTAAGCGCGGATGATCTCGCGATCGATCCAGGTACCGGGTTCGTGTGCCCGGGCTACGGTGGCGCAGTTGTGGATCACTTGGGGAAATGCCGCGTCGATGGTAAACCGAAACCCCGCGTTCCGTTGCGCTTTTCTTAAGCTGCGCGAAAAATGCAGATCCTTGAATTCCAAGATCGCCCGTTCGTCGGGGCAGAACCAGGGAAGCCAGCGGTCGATCGGCCAAGGGAATATGCCTGCCCGATAGGCACGGAGCAAATTCTCCGGGGTCAGCTTTCCGCCGACCGCGACGATCCCATCAAACGTCGCCAGGCGCGGATCCGGAAAATCGATCAGAGACATAAGGCAAGCGGCCGCGTCGCAACGCAGCTATGCGGTCATTGATCCGCGGCCTCGGTGCGCGGAAAGCGGAGCACGATCTCGCCATCAGCGACATCGACGATCACCGGTTCATGCGGCAACACGACGCCGAACAAAAGCTCTTCCGCCAATGGGGCCTTGATCTTCTGCTGGATCACCCGATGCATCGGACGGGCGCCATTCAGAGGGTCGAATCCAGTCTTGGCCATCCATTCGCGCGCCGCATCGGTAAGTTGGACCGACACCTTGCGCTCGCGCAGTTGGTCATTCAACTCGCCGATGAATTTATCTACCACGCGTTTGATCACTTCGAAATCCAAGGCCGAAAACGCTACCCAGGCATCCAACCGATTACGGAATTCCGGGCTAAAGGCGCGTTCGATCGCACCCTTGCCGATACCGCGACCGGTACGGCCCTGAAACCCGATACCGCCTTCGCTTAATTCACGCGCGCCGACGTTGGTGGTCATGATGATGATCACATTCCGGAAATCGGCCTTCTTTCCGTTGTTGTCGGTCAGCGTGGCGTGGTCCATTACCTGCAACAAAATGTTGTAGAGATTCGGATGCGCCTTTTCGATCTCGTCCAGTACCAGAACCGAATATGGATGCCGATTGATGGCGTCCGTCAACAGCCCGCCCTGGTCAAATCCTACGTAGCCCGGCGGGGCGCCGATCAAGCGCGAAACCGTGTGCGATTCGGCGTACTCGCTCATGTCAAAGCGTATGAATTCGATGCCCAGAGATAGCGCCAATTGCTTGGCCAATTCGGTCTTGCCGACGCCCGTTGGGCCCGAGAAGAGAAAGCTGCCCACCGGCTTTTCCGGTTGACCCAGACCCGAACGCGCCAACTTGATCGCGTTCACCACCTGGGTGATCGCGTGGTCCTGACCAAAGATCACGGCGCGCAGGGAAGTGTCTAACTCGCGCAGCCGTTCGCGTTCCGATTTGACCACGGCCTTGGGCGGAATGCGTGCCATGCGCGCGATCACGGTTTCAACCTCTTTCGCCCGAATGGTCTTGGGTCGTTTATCCGCGGGCAGGAGATTGACCGCAGCGCCGGCTTCGTCGATCACATCAATGGCCTTGTCCGGCAAGAAGCGATCGTTCAGGTATTTGGCCGAAAGTTCCGCAGAGATGCGTAGCGCTTCATTTGTATATCGAACGCCGTGAAACTTCTCGTAGTAGCTTTTCAATCCCTTTAGGATCTCGATGGTCTCTTCGACCGTTGGTTCGTTGACCTCGATCTTTTGAAACCGTCGTCCGAGAGCCCGGTCGCGTTCAAATGCGGCCTTGTACTCGCCGAAGGTGGTCGAACCGATACAGCGCAACTCGCCTGATGCCAGCGCCGGCTTCAGAATGTTAGATGCGTCCATCGAGCCACCCTGCACCGACCCGGCACCCACGATCGTGTGGATCTCGTCAATAAACAGGATCGCCCCCGGCACCTTTTTCAAGGCGTTGATGATCGCCTTAAAACGCTGTTCGAACTCGCCGCGGTACTTGGTCCCCGCCAAGGTCGCGCCCATGTCGAGGGAATAGACCGTCGCGCCGTTCAACACCTCTGGTACTTCGCCGCGATGGATCTTTAGCGCCAATCCTTCAGCGATGGCGGTCTTACCGACCCCCGGTTCGCCCACGTAAATAGGATTATTCTTTCGCCGCCGGCAAAGGATCTGAATAGTTCGTTCGACCTCGGCCGTGCGGCCGATCAGCGGATCAATGTGCCCCTCGGCTGCGCGCGCCACCAATTCAACCGTGTAGGCCGCAAGGGGATCCGCTTTAACGCCCCCCGATTCCTCGTCCAAAGATTCCTCGCCGCCGGGCAGTTCGCCGCCATCACCAGATATCTTCGAGATGCCGTGCGAGATGTAATTCAAAACATCCAGCCGTCCGACATCCTGCTTGTGCAGTAAATACACGGCGTATGATTTGTCCGCGTGGAACAGGGCGGCCAGGATGTTTCCGCCGTTGATCTCTTTCTGGCCGCTGCTCTCACCTTGCAGCATTGCGTACTGCAACACGTTCTGAAAGGTGGCCGTCAATTCCGGCATTTGGCTAGTGCCAACAGGCAGTTGTTCTAACCTCTCGGTGAAGAACTTTTCCAACTCGGTCCGGAGCGATTCGATATCGCCGCCGCAACTGACGATCGTCTGCGCACCCGATTTATCGTTAAGCAAGGCGAACAGCAGATGCTCAAGTGTGACAAATTCGTGTCGCCGCTGCACGGCTTCGTCAACTGAATTGCTCAAGGTAGTTTGTAGATCTTTGGTCAACATATCGCGTGGTAATTTTCTTGCTACTCCGTGCTCTCCTCAATTGTACACAATAAGGGATATTCATTGGTTCGTGCCAGGGCGAGAACTTTGCTCACCTTCATATCGGCGATCTCGTAGGTGTAAACCCCCGCGACGCCGATCCCTTCGGTATGTACTTGCAGCATTATGCGCATGGCGTCATCGGTCGTGCGTCCAAAGATCGTCACCAGAACGTGGATGACGAATTCCATAGTTGTGTAGTCATCGTTGTGCAACAACACCTTATAAAGGGGTGGTTTCTTTAATTTGGTTTCGCTTTCCGTGACGGTCGCGCCGTCCAAAACCAGATCGTCCTGAGCCATGCTTATTAGGATACCAGAAAGCGGGAAATGGGTGTCAGGAGAGCGCGAAGCGCGCGGTGCTAGGTGTCGGGTTCCAAGTGCAACCAGCCGGCGAAGCTGGCAGCATAGTTAAGCCTCATGCACAGGGCAACGGAGCTTGCGGAGTCGGTCTCACCCCGAAGCAGCTTCCGCTTTGCGCTCAACCACCGGCAACGGCGCCGGTTCCGTGTTGTCCAACGCGCGCACATCGATCGATAGGTCTTCACCTTCGGTCATGGGGTTATACATCGAGGTGAACTTCGCGCCCCATTGGATCTCGTCGGCAATATATGACGACCGGGTATGAACGGTTTGAGAAAAAGTCTCGTCGAATCCGTTGAACAGCAGCAAAAATTCCGCGTTGTCATGCTTCAGATCGTCGTGGGTCAAACCATAGAGCGGACTGTCTTCGGTGATCGGGTGCACGACCGTCCAATTCAAAGGAAAGACCGCCACCGATCGGCGCTCAAGATCCAACTGATAATACTTGCGGATATTTGTGCCGCTCACCGTTTCAAAACGGGTGAAGATGACCTTGGCGTGAAGCTCGAACAACTGATTATGACGGGCATTAGTGGTGCGGAACATGAAACCCGTGATATTGCGGTAGGGGGCGATCACCGCCGTCTTGCTAAACAATAGTTTCGCCGTCGGGCGCGAAAACCGGGCGAATAATATTCCGGTCGCCAGGGCGAACCCCATCAATCCCACCAAGGCCTCGACCGTCACGATCAAATTCGCGCCGAGCGAAACCGGTGAAACGTTGCCATATCCGATAGTGGCAAAAGTATGGACGCTGAAAAAGAACGCATGCCAAAAATGTGTGAACGCGCCTTCGTCTATGCGGTCGGACAGGGCCCCTGGGCCGCATAGAAAGTACGCGGTGGCGAATAGCAGGTTGACCGACAAATAGACAACGGTGACCAGTCCGACCAGGCGCAACCAGTGTAAATTCAGCAGCCAATGATAGAGGTTAAGCGATCCGAAAAAGCGCAATCCCGTTCGGCGCACGTTGAACGTACCATCGCGGTTGAGCAGACGGTTGCGGCTGGTTTCAGAAACGAACGAACCGAAACCCAGGTCGCGGCTATCATCGAGTTCACGGGCCGCTTGATGTCGCGCAAACTTGAACATGGCGGTTTACAGTAAGGCGGTGATCTCGTCCAGCTTTTCCTGCTGCAGCCGAATGATCTCTTTTAGGGTTTCTTGCTGCTTTTCCGAAAGCGCTTGACCATTGACGGCCAGGTTGCTGGTCTGCCGGTCACGATTGCGCTCCAGCATACGGTCCAGGCGCTCGCGCTCGGCCTCTTGCTTGGCGGTCAGCCCCTTCTTTTTCTTTGTGGCCGTCTTTGTCGTTGCTCGCTTGGTCACCATAATTGTTTAATTACCGAACTTTCTTCGATCAAATTGCCGGCTCTGAATGCCCGGTCTTCTCGGGCCCGATGGCCAACGCGAAAAACACATCTTCCCAAGGTTGTTCCGGCAATCCGGTGACCAAGCGCATTTCGTGCGGGGTGCCTTCAGCGACCATAACGCCACCACGCAATACCCCGACGCGGTCACACAACCGTTCGACAAAACTCATCACGTGCGAGGAAATGATGGCCGACCGGCCGGTTTTGCGCAACTCTTCCAAGCGGAAACGCAGCTTGCGCATCATCTCGACATCCAATCCGTTCAGGGGCTCGTCCATGATCAGCACCGACGGGTCACCTAAAAAAGCGGCGGCCAGTCCTAGCTTCTTACGCATGCCTAACGAGTATTCGCCCGCCCACTTATCCGCGACCTTATCCAATTCGAAAAAATCGATCTCGGCGGCGACCCGATCCGACGGTGATTGGCGTAATCCGGCCACCAAGTCCAGATATTCGCGGCCCGACAGGCGTTCGTATAGCGTCAACTCTTCCGGCAGATAGCCCAGGTGAGCTTTGGCTTTGGGTCCTTCCAACTTTACATCAACACCGCCGACCAGTACGCGGCCTTCGTCCGGCTGTGCGATCCCGGTGATCATCCGGATCAAGGTAGATTTACCCGCTCCATTCGCACCCAATAGGCCATAGATCTCGCCCGCCGAGACTGCGAGCGAGACCTGATTGACGGCCGTCAGTTTAGCGTAGCGCTTGACCACGGCTTCCACTTGGACCAGTAAATTTGTTTCCGCTTGATCCAAACCACCACTCCTAAAATTACGATTCACCGACCACCAAACAATAACCCGCGCGCGAAATACCCCGGTCGCGCAAGGTCCGAATCCCGCCCATCACATAGACGACGATACCGACCGGCCAGAGCCACGCGATGAACATACCGCCCCCAAAGCCGATCAGGATCATCAATACTAGCGCTAATCCCGGGCGATCCGGGATCTCAAAGGCAAGCGAGCCGATAACCGTGGATACCATCCACCAGAGCCAAATGCACTCAAGTAGCAGTGGAAGTACATAATTGGCAGGCACGGCCCCGGACGCCGCACCCACCATCCAAACCATCAACGACACCGGTAGGGTTATGCAACGGGTCAGATAAAGCTTAGCCTGCCACAGGTCCTCGTCCCGTGCACCGACCGAACGCTCGAGCCACAAATGCGGAAGTTGATACGCAACCACAACAGGAAGTAACGCGGCAACGGATAAACATCCGATCACGCACGCGGCTTTGACCGCCATTACCGGAGCCAGCCAACTGCCGCCGATCCATCCATACGGATTTTCGATATTAGGGAGCGAACGCGACCACAAGACGGTCAACAGCAAAACCAAGATCAGTAAGATCAGCGAACCGGATACGTAGACCGCTGAAGAGAAGACGCGTCGAACCAGTGCCAGGTCCCGGGTTAACAATACCCGCACCGCAATCCTCATTCGCGCCAACACCGGGCGAAACGCCCTCCAATTTCGGGCGCGCCGATGTCGTAAACGTGAAGCAAACTCGATGTCCCGGGCCCGCCAGCGAGCGTGTGCAAGTAAAGCAGTTGCGAGGAGCAATACCACCCAAAGGTTCAAAGCCGCCGTAACAACATCAAACTGCTCCCACGGTACCGGCAGGAAAAGCTTGCGCATTAAATCGGCGCCGATGACGGCAGACATTAACGAAATGGCTAGGGCGACCACGGTAGCCCCCACGTGTTTTACGTGACTCCAATGCACCCAAGCAAGACCGCAAATGACTTCGGTAAGGGCGATCGTGCAGGCCAATAACAGGCCGCAAATCGCCTGGCGTAAAGTGGGCGTGGCACCGCCCCATCGCCAGCGGGCAAAAAGTATCATCGTTACGACGACGCCCGCCCGGATAAGGCGGAAAACGATCGCCTGGGATAGATGAATGATCG
>JBDSEC010000172.1:0-6088 GCA_039920205.1 Pyrinomonadaceae bacterium | reverse complement strand
CCAGCGCGCCGTCGCTTTCGATAGTCGAGCCGGTCTTGAAAGCTCCCTGTGTCATTACGACTTGCGCCGGTTCTCCCAGAGAAAACTCGATATCGACCGGCAAAACTCCGATCCCCAACTCTTGCATCACTTGGATCCAGCCCGTACCGCCGGCCGGAACCGGAACTACGCCTTCACGGGCCAAGAAATTCCAAGTGCCGACGACCGGATGACCAGCCATCGGCAATTCCCTGGAGGGCGTGAAGATACGCAGGCGCCGGAGCGCGATCGGATCACTCGGTTTCAATACGAAAACCGTTTCGGACAGATTCATCTCGCGCGCGATCTGCTGCATCTCGATGTCGGTCAGGCCCTCGGCCTCGGGGAAAACCGCGAGCGGATTTCCGGCAAAGGGTTGCGCGGTAAATACGTCCAATTGTGCGAATCGGTATCGTCTAGACATTGCGAATCTCCTAAGATCGAAATGATATGTTTCAATCATCCACATCGACGGTGTTTCTGGTCAAGTTGAGTCGGCGCATTTCGCCCAACCGAAAGGCTGCGTTATAGTTTCGTCTTCGAAAGCGACCAGGGTTGAACGTACGATTATGCCAACTTCGTTGATCATTCATGGCCATTTCTATCAGCCGCCCCGCGAAAACCCGTGGACGGATCAAATAGACCTACAAGCGGGAGCGGCGCCTTTCACCAACTGGAACGAGCGCATCTTTGCGGAATGTTATCGCGCGAACGCGTTCGCGCGCGTCAGTGATGGTTACGGTCGCGTCGAACAGATCATAAACAATTACGCAAATATCAATTTTAACTTTGGCCCAACGCTTTTGTCCTGGATGGAACGGCATCACCCGCGAGTTTATCAAAGGATCATTGCGGCCGATTCCGAAAGCGTTCGGCTAAACGGAGGGCATGGTAATGCGATCGCGCAAGGTTACCACCACGCGATCCTTCCGCTTTGCAACGAGCGGGACCGATTGACCGAGATCCGCTGGGGTTTGGCCGATTTTCGTTTTCGTTATGGACGCGAGGCCGAATCGATCTGGTTGCCGGAAACCGCCTGTGATGCCAAGACCTTAAGCGCGCTTATCGAAGCCGGTCTGAAATATGTCATCCTTTCTCCCCATCAAGCCGAACGGGTACGACCTTTGAAGGGCGGTACCTGGCGTGACGTTTCGAACGGTTCGATTGACCCGAGCCATCCGTACTCCGTGGTCCACCCGGATGCCACCGGCCGTAGCATCGCGGTCTTCTTCTACGACGGTGCGTTAGCCCGCGAGATCGCCTTTGAGGGTGCCTTGGCCTCGAGCCACGGATTGGTTGAACGATTCGTGGGCGCTACTCGGGGCGATGGCGATCTGGTTCACACGGCCACTGATGGCGAGAGTTATGGACACCATTACAAATTTGGTGACCGAACCCTGGCCTATGCCTTGCAAGTTGAGGCAGCGAGTCGCGGCTTCCGGGTCACCAATTACTCGAAGTACCTGGCAGAGAACTCGCCGATCTGGGAAGTCGAGATTAAAGCGGGACCGACGGGCGAAGGCACCGCCTGGAGTTGTTCTCACGGTGTTGGACGTTGGAGCCGTGATTGTGGATGTCAATCGGGCGCCCCGGAAGGATGGAACCAAAAGTGGCGGACGCCGTTGCGCTTGGCTCTTGAATTTCTGCGTGATGCCGCGGCCGCACAGTTTGAGTCCGTGGGCGCGGAGATCCTGGCGGATCCGTGGGGTGCCCGGGATGATTACATTCAACTGATGGTAGATCCGGCGGCGTCACGGGAATGGTTTTACGAACGTAACGGAAAGCCCAACCTGAATGAGCCGGGTCGGGTTCGCGGGCTAGCTTTGCTTGAAATGCAGCGCTCCTCATTGATGATGTTCACTAGCTGCGGTTGGTTTTTCAATGATATTTCCGGGATCGAAACCGTGCAGATCCTCTTGTATGCCGGTCGCGTCTTGGAACGTTTGGAACGCCTCGGAATGGTGTCGCCCCGCGACGAATTCCTAGAACGGTTGGCGGAGGCAAAAAGTAATGCTCTGACCGAGGGGAATGGCGCGGACATTTTTCGGCGGAATGTTGCCGCGGCACAAGTATCTCCCGAACGAGTTGCCGCTAACATTGCTCTTACCGGCCTGGCGGCACGCGGTGATAAATCAAGCCGGGTCGCGTCGTACTTTTACTCGGAAAGTAGTGGCCGTGTCGAGCAAAACGGCCGGATCACCCTTTCGACCGTACAGATATCGCTGGCAGATCAGTACACTGGCGAACTGTCCGCCTTCGCGGTCGGTGCGTTGCATTTTGGCGATGTAGATTTTTACTGCGCGGTTCATCCGTCGATCAGTCTGGAGGATTTCAAGTATAGATCCGACCTGGTCTGGAACGAGTTTCCCACCGCTTCATTGCCCCGGCTTTTGCGTTTAGTTCAAGAGCAGTTCGGTCCCGACGAATTCGGGCTCGAACACCTGCTGGCCGATGGCAGGGCTCGAATTAGCCGGGTTGTTTTTGATCACTTGGTCGAACGTTTTTCAGATTCCTACGAGAAGCTTTACGAAGACAATCGCCGCAATATTGAAATTCTGCAGCAGGCGGGGTTTGATCTTCCCACAGAACTTCGTGCGGCGGTTGAATTTACGGTCGCTCGTCGTTTTGAAACAGCACTTCGTGAATTTCAGGATACGGGTGATCTGGCCGCCTGGCAGCGGGCTTTGACGATCGGGAACCAGGTCGTCGAGAAAGGGTATCGGGTTCGCCGGACCGTTATCGTTCATATGTTCGAAGAGATGATCACCCGCCTGGCCCGGCGGGCAGTGTCGGACCCGGAATCAGCGAGCGTTAATACGGCGATCGAACTGACGCATCTTGCGAATAGACTTAAACTCGAAGTAAATGTTGACCGGGCACAAGAAGCTATGTATGACGCCATGACCGATCAAGTACCCGACACGGGACCAATGCGTGACTTGGCGTTGATGTTGAATGTTTCGCCCACGGTTGTGCACGCTAAGCCCGCTTCCCAATTGTTGGCCACGGAAGCCCGATAGATCGATGAAGAAGAACAATCGCCGCAAAGCAATTGGATCGGCTAGAAATGACGCATCCGAGGTCATGGTAAAACCTCGGTCAACGGTTCCGGTTACGGAGCTGCGCGCGCTTTTGAATCTAAATCACACCTCGCCGCATTCAGTATTAGGTATCCATGTGCTGCCCGATCGCATTGCGGTTCGCGCTTATATGCCCGATGCCGAAGCGGTAACTCTATTGCGCGACGGCGTGAGCGACACGATGCTTTCGCGGGTACACGAGGCAGGATGTTTTGAGGTGTTGCTGCCCGGCGAGGCAGAAGCATTCACTTACCGTTTGCGCGTGACCTATCCCGGCGGCGCCGAGGTCACGATACGGGACCCGTACGCCTTTCTTCCCACGGTCGGCACGATGGATGAACATCTGTTCTCCGAAGGGACCCATGAAAAGCTCTACGATGTATTAGGTTCGCATGTTCGAGGGTATGGTTCGGTCACGGGCGTATCTTTTGCCGTGTGGGCTCCGAATGCCGACAGTGTCAGCGTGGTGGGGAATTTTAATAACTGGGACGGCCGCGTTCACCAGATGCGGCGGTTGGGCACCTCGGGCATCTGGGAGATCTATATTCCTGACTTGCCCGCCGGTGTTTTGTACAAATATGAAATTCGGCATCAAGGCAAAGCCTTGCCGGATCTTAAGGCCGATCCGTTTGCCTTCTTCAGCGAAGTGCCGCCCGCCACGTCGTCGATCGTGTTCGATTCCCAATACCAATTCAATGATGGCGAATGGTTACGGCGGCGGGGCAGTGAAGATCATCGCCGCCAGCCCATGTCGATCTACGAAGTACATGTCGGTTCGTGGCGAAGGTTGGATGATAACGGTCATCTGCGGCCACTGACGTATCGCGAATTGGCCCATTCCTTGGCAGATTATGTAAATGACTTGGGTTTTACTCACGTCGAATTCCTTCCGCTAAAGGGACACCCGTACGGTGGTTCGTGGGGCTACCAAGTCAGTTCCTATTACGCGGCGACGGCGCGTTATGGCACGCCTGATGATTTTCGTTATTTGGTTGATTTCCTGCACCAGCGCGGGATCGGGGTGATCATGGATTGGGTACCAGCGCATTTCCCCAAAGATGCCTGGGCGCTCGGCCGTTTTGACGGGACCGCTTTGTACGAACACCAGGATCCGCGCAAAGGCGAGCACCCGGATTGGGGCACGTATATCTTCAACTACGGCCGCAAAGAGGTGAAGAACTTTCTGATCGCAAATGCGTTGTTCTGGATCCGTGAATGCCACATTGACGGCCTGCGCGTGGACGCCGTGGCTTCGATGCTTTATCTGGATTACAGCCGCACCGAAGGTGGTTGGGTGCCGAACCAATTCGGCGGACGAGAGAATCTAGAGGCGATCGATTTCATTCGCGACCTGAATGCGATCGTTCGCCGCGACCATCCGGGCGTCATGATGATCGCCGAGGAGTCCACCTCGTGGCCCAAAGTCAGTTGGCCGATCGACGAGGCGGGCCTGGGATTCGACTTTAAGTGGAATATGGGATGGATGCATGACACCTTGAAGTATTTTGCGCAGGACGCGCTGTTTCGCAAGAACGTCCACCAGTGCCTGACGTTTGGACTAGTTTACGCCTGGAGCGAAAACTTTGTCTTGCCGCTTTCCCATGATGAGGTGGTTCACCTAAAGGGTTCACTCATAAATAAGATGCATGGCGACCGCTGGCAAAAGTTTGCCAATCTGCGCGCCCTATATGCTCATATGTGGGCCCACCCCGGCAAGAAACTCTTGTTCATGGGCGGCGAATTGGCCCAACGCCGAGAGTGGAGCGATGAGCAGAGTTTGGATTGGCATCTTTTAGAAGAGGCGGACCATCAAGGGGTACAAAACCTGGTGCGCGACCTGAACCGCATTTATCGTGATCAACCCGCCTTGTGGGACGGTGATACACGTCCGGAAGGATTCTGTTGGTTAGACGTCAATTCCGCGGACGACAACATTATCGCCTTTTTGCGACGCACTATGGACGGCCAACGCAAATTGGTCAGCATTAGTAATTTTGCCCCGATCGCCCGCGCTGGGCGACGGGTGGGTCTACCGGAACCGGGATTCTATCGCCAGATACTCAACACCGACAGCGGCGTGTATGGGGGCAGCGGAGAAGGCGCGACGACCGGCGTTCAGGCCGAGTCGCTACCCTGGCAAGGACAACCATTTTCCGCTTTGATCGATCTTCCCCCATTGGCAACGATGTGGTTCCAGGCGCCGTAGGGAAAAATGGATAATGGAAAATGGACAATGGATAATGGAGCGAAATTGCGATAGACCAAAGTCGCCGCGTCATCTGCGTAGATCCGCGGCTGAATTTGTTTTAGTACGCGCACCTTCAGAAATTGAAGCTTATTTCAGATCCGTTTTATCCGGGCAGATCCGTGGCTAAATTAGTTCTTGGCGTGTCACCTTCGGCAAAATGTGCCGCCGTGACCGGTCTCTATTTCATAATATCCGTACCACCGGAAACTTGAATTGTTTTTTGAGGAGTCAACATGTCTGTTTTAGATCCCATTGCGGGAATATCGCTTGAGCGATTCGCCGAGCTTTGCGTCAAAATGAAAGATTGCGGCGGCGATCTGGACGTCTGTGCCAACATCGCGGCCGATAATGGGGTCGATCGTCCCACCTGGGAGGCAGCCATGAGCGGCTGGAACGCGCGCATGACCGATCCGGGTAATGCTGGACAGGTCGCACTTGCTTACATGCCGTTATACCAGGCCGCATTGGCGACTTACGGTGGCCCGCCCGCGACCGCCACGTTGGACGAGTACATCGAGATGTCGGCCCTGATCAATACCGACACGATCGAACCGAATAAGCGTCCGACCGACTTTGACGCCATGTACGCCCGGTTCAACATTGACGTCTCAAAATGGAGCCAGATCTCTACCTTTTGGGTCGACAAACTAACCAAGGATCCACCGCTAGGCGCGGACTATGGGAACAAAGTTTGTGCGCGTGTCAAGGAGTTAGATGACGAGTTCCGGCGCCAACAATCTTC
>JBDSEC010000171.1:0-4319 GCA_039920205.1 Pyrinomonadaceae bacterium | reverse complement strand
GCGGCGCGTGACGCCGCGGCCGAATTGGCCGAGGCCGAAGACCAGTTGAGCCAGGCCGAACAGGCCTGGAGATTACGGCAGCCGGAAGCCGATGTCGATATTTTGGCGCGCAAGTCGATCAGCAGCGGAGTTCAGGCGGAAGAGGTTGCGGCCGCGCGCAAGGCGGCGCGTCTTCAACGTGAAGAAGCGCAGCGGCGTGACCGGGCTTTGCGTGACGCCGAAAGCAGTGCGGCGGATGCCAGCAAGGAGGCCGATACCCTGCGCGCGGAATTGCAGCGTGAACAGCATGCCCGTGAATTGGCCGAACGGGATGCCGCCAATGCCCAACAATCGTTGGCCGATATGCGGGTAGAAAATGCACGGATGCGAACCGAGTTGCAGGAAGTGCGCGCGGCCTCGGAAGAGGCGCGGCTGAAATTAGCGCGGATCGAGGGTGAACGAAGCGCAGAACAGAACCGCGTCGCGCTTGAGCAGAAGGCCGCCCAATTGCGCGCCTCGGCCGGCGTGCTGCGTCAATCGCTGGCCGCTTACGGAACTGTGCGAGATTCCGATCGTGGATTGGTATTGACCCTACCGGAGACGATCTGGTCGGCGCCGCGGGTCAGCGGATTCACCGCGGCGGGCAGTTCGAAGATCGATACACTAGCGGCGTTGTTGGCGAACAATCCGGACTATCAGTTGGTCGTCGAAGCGCACACCGACAGCCAGGGCGATGCCGGCGCGTTGCAGACATTGACCGATGAACGGGCGCAAGCGATCGCGGACCGATTGATCTCGGCCGGTGTCGATGCGGCCCGGATCCAAGCTTCGGGCATTGGTGCTACCGTGCCGATCGCTTCGAATGCAAAACCGGCTACGCGGGTAAAGAATCGGCGCACGGAGATCATCTTGGTGCTGAGTCCGACTAGCGTGGCAAACGGCCAGTAGCGAGAGGTTGGTAGTACCGCCTTCAGGCGGGTTCTTTCTTGCCAAGTCGCTACCACGGTAAGAATAGAACCCGCCTGAAGGCGGTACTACCAACCCAGGTATAGGTGCCCGTCCCTTCCCATGTCACCTCTTGAAGTCATACAACTTGTCGGCTACGCGACCGGAGCGATCCTTACGTTCTGGATGAGTGCGTTGCTGCGCCGGTGGCGGCGTGGTCTGGGCGGGTTAGAGCGGGTCTTGTTTGCGTTGGGGATGGGCATCGGGTTGTGGCACACCAGTAACTTTGCGCTCACACTACTGGGTTTGTTCCAAGCCGCGCCCGAACGTTGGCCTTGGTTGTTGCGGATCTCCGACACAGTTGCCGTCGTCAGCATCGTTTTCTCTTATTCGTTCCTGCTTCACATTCATCTTTATCTTTGGGCCAATGCCAGGGGTCGCGGGCTGACCCGGATCGAAAAGTTGCGGGTCTGGGCCTCGTATATCCCGGTGCTGTTCCTGTCGGTTTCAGTGCCACACATTTGGACCGGTAGTTATGCCCACATGCTGGTCAAATTGGCCGAGGTCCGGCTGCCGTTTCCCGATATCAATTATGTCCACGCTTTCATGTTGTGGGCGATCTATGTGCTATGTCTGATCGCCGTGACCGAACTTTTCATCGCCCGCATCGTCCCCCATCAGACCCAACGGCGGATCATGCGGCTACTGGCGTCGTCGTTTTTCATCATCGCGGTGCTGATCGGGATCGACAATCTTTTGGGGGTGGGCCAGAACACCGCGGCGGGGAGGTATTTGATCACCTTCTCGAATTTAGGTTCCTTGTTGCCGACCGCCCTGTTGGCGTACAGCATTTACCGGCACCGTTATTTAGAGTTGGCGATCCGCGAAAGTTTGGTCGTGGCGACCTTTGCCGCGATGATCCTGGTGGTCTATCTGTTCGGCATCCGGACCATTGGCGAGTGGTTCTCGGTACGTTACGGATTGCGCTCGGGAGTAGTGGAATCGCTGATGATATTGGCTTTGGCGTTGTTGGCGACTCCCTTGCGCCGTTGGTTGGAAAAGAAATATTTCGGGTTATTCCAGCGCGAGGCGACACTTTATCGCGATGTGGTCCAGAGCATCAGCTCGAACACCGGCGCTTATCAGCGATTGCCGGAACTCCTTCATTTCGTTGAAGAACGGATCGTTCAGGGTTTGGGCCTGCGGCGAGTACAGATCCTGACCCAGGGCGCGCTGGATACGGTTAACTCTAATGGGTCCGACGCGCGCTTGACCGAATTGCTTGCGTTAGCCCACGCCAACGATTGGCAACCCATTGAGGGTGAACCTATCCTTCGCGCGCAACATTTCGACCTCGCCTTCACCTTGCGCCGCGACGAACGATCGATCGGCGCCATGTTGATCGACGCGCCGGCCGAAGCGTTGACCCCGGAGGTACGCGCCGTATTGGAAGTGCTGGCCGGGCAGGTGGCGATCGCGATCGAAGACTGCCGCCTGGTGGAAGAGAACCTCGCGCTAGAACGGCGCGTCGCGCAGGGCGAGCGACTGGCCGCGCTGGGTCAAATGGCAGCGACCGTGGCGCACGAGGTAAAGAACCCGCTATCCGCGATCAAGTCGATCGCGCAGGTGATGCACGAAGACGAAAACTTGCGCGCCGAGTACGGCCGCGACCTGACCTTGATCGTGGGCGAGACGGATCGTTTGAGCCGCAGCGTGACCCAGATGCTTAATTTTGCGCGGCAATCACCGCAATCGGTGGCGGCATCGTCCACGCCTGTGGACGAACTCATGCGGTCGGTGGTGGACCTATTCCGGGCCGAGGCGGCCGAACGGGAACTTACCCTTGAGTACGATGGCGGTGCTAATTGTAACCTCGAAAGTGCACAGTCCTCCGGTCTACGTGATGCCGCCTCGAACTTGATCCTCAACGCGATGCAAGCTAGCCCGCCGGGAGGGCGTATCACGCTCGCGACCGAGATCAACGGTCGAGACCTAAGTTTGACGGTCGCGGACGAAGGCGCCGGTATCGCCGCCGAGGTGCAAGCTCACATTTGGGAACCGTTCTATACGACAAAGCAGCGGGGCACGGGGCTGGGTTTGGCTATCGTCCGGAAGCGCTTGGAAGAAGTCGGTGGTACGGCGCAATTGTTGTCCTCCGAACCAGGCGCCGGTTCAGTGTTTCGCCTGTCGTTGCCGCTGGCAAAAAGATAATTGAACTGGACCAGCGGAGCTGCGTTTTAACAACGGCCGGATGAGATAGATCAGAGCTCGCCGACGGGGACCAACATTGGACCAGTACGGTGGGTATCGCGTCACGTCGCACTCCTGAGATCAATCTTTTCACGTGAAGCCCATGATCTTGACTCGGAGCTATGCGTTCGGCCCAGACTGACGGAGGCCCGCCCAATTCAAAAAAGGAAGAACGAGTATGTACAAATTTCAATTTAAGCTGATGGTTTTCGCGTTTGTCATCATTGCGGTCTGCGTTGTAAGCGCAAATTCCGCGGCGGCTCAAGATAGTTCGATCGGGTCGGGTGGACGTGCGGCGATGGCCGCCGCGAGCGCCGACAATCTGGATCTACAGCTTTACGCGCTGGTCGCTTCCAACACGCCGGGCGAAGCTGGCACGGTGCCGTCGGCGCTTAATTCGGTGGCGCGCGAGATCCGCAGTACGTTTCAGATAAGGGAAGTGCGTGTGGCGGCGATCTTGCAATACCGGGTCGAAAACAATGACCGGTTAGAGGCTTCAGGAATGGCCAATTCTATCTTGACCGCGCCGTCGGCTTTCCCCCCGTATACCACCATCAATTACGGATTCAGCATTGCGTCGATCAAGTTGAATGGCGATACCGCGCGTCCGCTGGTTCAACTCACCGGCTTTCGGTTCTCACTACAGATGCCTTTTCAAACCGGCACTACCAAAGTGGGCGACACGAACCAGCCGTTATTCGATTACCGCGGCGTGGGTATCGCGATTGGCGTCACACTGCCGTTGGGTGAACCGTCGATAATCGGTTCGTTCACCATCGGCAAGGTAGACGAGATGGTTGTTTTGGTGATGGTCGCGAAACCGGTGAAAGAACGCTAGCTTACGGGAGTTTCCTACCGGAGTCTCTCCCCACTTTTGTGATTTTGTAAGAAGTGTGAATTGCGTGTTGAAACATCGGGCGAGTGGGCTGACGTGAAACTTCGATTTGACTTCGTCGCATAGCGACGGTTGATCGTGGCCGTGGGGTTCACGGTGGGCCAAGAAACTGGTCTTGTTTCTGGCTCCCCCTCTCCCTTTGTGTTTATACCGGAGACATGGGTTACAGGTGTCCCGAGACATAGGTAACACTTTTCAAGTACTCGGTCGAGACCGAGTGGGTGCCAAATAATCAACCTAGCGTTGACGC
>JBDSEC010000170.1:0-4353 GCA_039920205.1 Pyrinomonadaceae bacterium | reverse complement strand
GCAAGTCATACTTAGCTAAATGATATTCGCGCACTACACCCCCCGATTCCCCCTGAGTGAGTTCGTCGAAGCGTTTATCTACTTTCGGGGGATCCAGGTCGAGCACCGCATCGAACGCCTGCTGCCTGACGGCAACGTCGTCTTGATCATCGACCTCACTGATGATCCGCAATACATCTACGACAACGAATCGCTGGCCGAGATCCAGACCTGTCGGCGCGCCTGGTTCTCGGGCTTGCAGCAGCAAGGGATCTCGATCCCGTCGGGCAACGGCAACGAGAATTTCGTGATCGCGTTTCGCCGCGGCCGGTCGTTTCCCTTCACCGGCACGCCGCTCACTGAATTCACCAACCGGGTGGTCGAGAGCGATCTGGCGCTGAGCCAGGACATCTTGGATCTGCGCGAAGCACTGCAGGATTTGGACACTCCGCCGGCCAAGTTTGCGTTTGCCGAGGCCGAGTTGTTGCGACGATTCGGCGGCGGATTGCGGGTGAACGCCTGTGTTGATTACGCGGTCGAGCAGATCGCCCGCGCGCCCCACGAAACCACCATCGGAGAATTGACCGGCAAGATCGGTTATTCGCAAAAGCATTTTATTCAACTATTCAAGCAGGAAGTCGGCGTCACCCCCAAGAGTTACCTGCGCATCATGCGTTTTCAAAAGTCGATCGGCGAGATCGCCCGCACACCGGCGATCAATTGGGCCGCATTAGCGGCCGACTGCGGTTATTTTGACCAGGCGCACATGATCGCCGAATTCCGCTCGTTCGCCGGACTCACCCCCGTCGAATACCAACGCCAAGCCAGCGTTTATCCGTCGTACGTTGTCGTGGCTTAGGATCCGGTAGACGTCAGAGGTCAGATGGCTAGTTTTTGGTGGCCTCCGGCCTCTAATTCCTTGCCACATAGTCGTACCTAAGAATTCTAACTAGCATCTAGCATCTGACATCTGGCATTCCGCTGGTCATTTGTCGCCCACTTTGGGGTCTTTGTTGCGGTGGGCGGAACCGGGCAAACGTCCAAAAGAATAGGCCCGTTTGTGAGGCACAAACGTTTTACCGGGAGCGCGGACATCCCTGTCCGCAAGCTTGCACAGCAAGCTAACGTAAACCATGATTCAACCGGCAAGATAACGCACTGGTTCTGCTGAGCGGGTTTCCGCTGTGGGCCGCATCAAAACGTTTGCCGCCGCCGACTGAACCTTTGCCGCAATAAAAGACGACTTAGACCAAAGGAAAAAGCGACGCCGTCCATCCGCGATCGATTTGCCGGGAGCGCTGACATCATTGTCCGCAAGCTTGCGTAGCAAGCTAACGTAAACCTGGATTCAACGTGAACCAAAGCGAATAACCTTTCGTTACCCCGCCGAAGATGTCGCTTGCGATCAGATCCTATGCGAAGACATATGCCGCGAGCATAGCGGAGGGACTTTCCGTTGCGATTTTGCACTGGGAAGATTCGCCGCCCAGGGGACGGGCTGGCGCGAGATAAACCTCCGCGACACAAAGGTCAAGGATTCCTTTTGCCTATTCGGTCCCGGCGCGGAATTCATCGTCAGGGTCGATCTCGACCTGAGGCATGGGTTCGAATTTCGATTCGTCGAAGGGTGGCATGTCGGGCAACGGTGCGCCCAGTTCAGTTAAATGCTTCTCGGCCGCGACCAGTCCCCAGTGATAGGCATAAGGCGGGCCGTCGCACCAGGCGAGTTGGTAGGCTTTCGTGGCGGCCTTGATTGCCGCCGCCGTGTTATCCGCATCGCGCTCGATCTGAGCTAAGACATTCAGCGCGTCGGCGTGAAGAAGTGGATACGGCCCGCGTTCGGCGTATTCCCAGACATCATCAAGGAACTCCCGCGCGGCTTTGATCTCACCCTGCCGCTGCCGCAGTTCGGCCAATGCGGTTAGTGACGGTAGCTCCTCTTCGACTAGGCTCACCGCGCGTGCGCGCGTCAAAGCTTGATGAAGCCACTCGTCCGCTCTGACCAACTCACCCAAACCCAAATCTGCTTGACCCTGGAGTCGCGCCGTTCGAATAGAATCGCGTTCGTTCTTTCTCAAACTTGCTATTCCCCACGCGCTTTTGGCAGACTCTAAGGCCTCCCTAAACTCGTGAAACCAAATGGCCCTTTGGGCCAAATATGCGTTGACCGGCCCGTCACCCTGGCGGTTCGACTGTTTCAACCATATTCTCATTGACCGATGTAGAGTTAACGCTGATCCATTCGCTTCGCCGCGGGCGGCAAGGGTTAAGCCGAGTCGTCTCAGGCTTACTGCTTCTCGGGAGCGATCACATCGTACTCGAGTAATTTTTAACGCCAGCCAAGCTGCTTTTTCCGCTTCCCAAAGTTCTCCAGTTACACGTAACGTATTCGACAAATTCTCCAACCCCACGACTAAATTCTTCTCATACCCCATCTTTGAGTCGATGACATTTGCATGGCGCTGCAACGGAGTCGCCCGCCCGGGCTGTCCACTGAATTTATACCCCTGTGCCAACGAGTTGAGGATATATGCTTGAGCTCGCTTGTCGCGAAGCTGAGGTAAAGCATCCGTTCCCGAGGGGAAAAGCTGTTCTAGCAATTCCACCCGCTGACGACTTGCACTCAATCGGTAAAGCGTGGCTCTATTCAGCCGCTCCCGAAACAATCTTCCTGCGTAGTCATAACGCCGTAACCCAATTAACGTGTGGTACAACTCGATCACCGAAGTTAGGTCGTCCAGGCTATTTACTTCCTCCCAATCGCCGACCTTAGGAACCGCTTCGAAATGCGTACGTAGAAGGGAATAAACACCCTGTTTGGCTTCGGCGCCCAGTGTATTCCACACCACGCCCCGGACGATCGGGTGCAGGTCGTATCGGTTGGCGCGCTGGTCCCATCCTAACAACCCGCGATCCTCCAATTCAGCGAGAGCCTGGTCTAATTTGTTTTCGGCATTGAATGGCTTTCCATCACCGACAAGTAACGCCGCCAAGGTGTCATAATTGGCCGGCATACGAAACGCCGCGATGGTTTGCAGAACTTGCCGGGTGTATTCGTTCAATCCCGTTAAGGCAAATTCCAGAACATGGGCCATCGACTCCTGCAAACGGGGAAAGCTGGCGGGATGAAACTGTGGATTAGCTTGGCGCCAGGCCTGAAAATCGCCCGGAGCCCGACGGTTACGCTTTATCTCGCCGGCCAGGGCCTGAATCAACAGCGGGTGTTTCCCGGTGGTGGAAAAGATCGGCAGCAACTCGCTACGCGAACCGGAAACCCCAAAAGCACGCCACAACTCGACGGCGTGTTCATCGGTCAAACCGGAGATGTCGATCCGATGACTTCCCGGTATCAGGCCACCGCCATCGTTCTCGAGCGCCGCCGGATAAAGCCGCGAACTGATCAAAACCCGTGAACTCTTGACCTGTGCAAGCTTTTGAAAAAATCGACCCGTTCGGGGATCCGAGGTTCTGCGCAACCCGCGCTGACTCCCTACCTGACTGTCATCGACCGGCGCGGCGTCCCTTCCTGCATATGCGTTCAATAGCCTTTCGAATCCATCCAATACGATCAGGAAAGGTTCGCGGTCGAGTGCCGAAAGCAATTGCGCTTCCCGGTCAGGCGCCGGTATCTGCTGTATCTCATCCAGCGACCGTCGCGTTACGTACGCACCGGCCCGAATGACAAAGTTTTCAAACGTAGCGTCAGATTCGTAAAAGCTCCACCACATTCGTCCGGCCAACGGTTTCATCTCCAACGGGGCAATGTCGTTGAACCAGGTCCAGGTCAAAGCGCTCTTGCCCAGACCGCCTATGGCGACGACGCTCAGGATGCGAGCGCGATAGATATTTGTATCCGGCTTGGCTAACCAATCAGTAAGTAAGTTAAGTTCGGATTGACGGCCTACCAGGTGATGGGTTTGCAGCAATGTATAGGGATGCGCAATATACGGAGTTGGAGGTGCTGGGATATCACTAACATTGTGAAAGCTTTGAAGGTCCGGCTTGCGCAACGCGGACAGGCTTTGAATAACATGGGCTCGCAGATCTTCTGGAGAGGTAAAAAAGTTGACAATATTGTCCTTCTGTACTCGCTCTTTGAATGCCGCCAGTTTTTCCAACCCCGGGCCCTGCTCAATATCGTTTATGGTAATGGGATGGGCCTGGTCCATGACGAAAATAGTGCGCGGAATGTTGCATTCCACGGCCCGGTTATATTCCATTTCGGTGATGGATATCTGCTGTGGGTTGTGCTCTTTGGGGACGTAACCATAGCGATGAGCGAAGACGCCGGCGTAAACCTCCGCGTCATTGACAAGTTTCAGTGAGGCACCGATAGCTTCCGCATCGCTCGCAGGGAGATGTTCCATCATCATC
>JBDSEC010000169.1:0-9135 GCA_039920205.1 Pyrinomonadaceae bacterium | reverse complement strand
GCCGAGATCTCCAACAATCGCTTGGGTCTGCCGCGGCCGAGAGATCGACTGATCGAGAATCCCTAGGCCAAGCGGAACAGGCCGTTCTAGGAGGGTCATGTGTCAAATACATTTGCTCGCTTTTTTGTTTGCAAGCGAATAGCGATGGCGACAACGTCGACCGCTCTTTGTTTCGTATTCGCGTCTATGTTCGAACCCATCTCGGCCCAATCCCCTTTCCCGTTGAACATCTGGATCAGCCGTGGTCCAAGCGCCTATGTCAACACGGTAAATGTTGACCCGCGTAGTCCGAATATTATCTATGCCGGAACTAATGCCGGGGTATTTAAGAGTCTGAATTATGGCGCAAGTTGGTTCAACGCCAATCTATCAGACGGTTCCGAGGTGGAAGTTGACCAAATCCACCCCAACACGATCTACGCTTCAACTAGCAACGGGGTGTCCAAGAGCACCGACGGGGGGGTAAATTGGAGTTCGCTTGGTTCCCCGGTAGTCCATCGATTGGCCGTCTCTCCCAGCGATCCAAATTACATCTATGCCGCAACGGATACCAGCCTGGTTGTAACTACTAACGGCGGCGCTAAATGGACTACACGAACATTTCCGGTTGCGTTCGAATATATTAATTTCCTTGAGGTGGATCCACAAAATCCAAGAGTGATCTATGTCTTTTTGTCTGATTATGATTTTCTACTTGATCTTTATAAAAGTTCTGATGGAGGCTTGACTTGGACACAATTGGCCTACGGAGGTGGATATCACGTCATTACGTCGGCGTTGAAGTTCGACCCGGCTAATTCTAATATTGTCTATACCGCAACTTTTTTCGGGATCTATAAGAGCACGAATGGAGGAACCACTTGGACGCTGGGAGGGGCCGTATGCGTTCCGGGATTCCCCTGTGACCCACCGAGCACCTTGGGTTTGGCCATTGACCCGCTTGCGGACGGAACTGTCTATACGACCAGGTACAACGGAAGCGGATACAACGCCTTGAAAAGCACAAACAACGGCGTGACTTGGGGCTTGTTCAACGACGGATTTCCCGGAGTTGGAGTGAATGATTTTGCGTTTGATCGAACCGGCAGTTTTCTTTACGCCGCCACCCCCACTGGAGTGTATGGCGTAATGGTTCGGGAAGGTCTCAGTTTCAATCGTATTGCGGATTTCGACGGTGACGGGCGATCCGACGTTTCCGTTTTCCGGCCCGCCGATAGAGTCTGGTATTTGGACCGTTCGACCCTGGGTTTCTCCGCAACGCAATTTGGGCTTTCGTCCGACCAGATCGTACCGGCAGATTACGATGGCGATGGTAAGACTGATGTCGCGATCTTTCGCCCCTCAAGCGGATCTTGGTTCATTCTCAACAGCGGCGACGGTTCTTTACGGGCCACGCAATTCGGTCAATCTGGTGATATTGCGGCAACCGGTGACTACGACGCCGATGGCAGAGCGGACATCTGTGTCTATCGACCGTCGACATCAGTCTTCTATCTGTTGCACAGTTCAGACAACTCTTTTCATTTTCAGGCGTGGGGTTTAGGCGGTGATGTACCGGTAATGGGTGATTACGAGGGTGACGGACGGACTGATTTTGGCGTGTACCGGGCGGCAGATCACACATTTTACATTCTTCAAAGTGTAAATAACAGCGTGATCGCCCAACCATGGGGGCTTGCGGGAGACAGGCCTCTGGGCGCCGATTTTGACGGAGACGGTAAAACAGATATCGCGATCTACCGGCCAGCAACCGGTAATTGGTATATTTTGCAAAGTTCCGACGGTGTCGTGCGCGGTGTAGCCTGGGGAACCAGTGGTGATATTCCTTCGGCGGCGGATTACGACGGCGACGGTAGATCGGACGTTGCGGTATTTAGACCGGCCAGCGGTATCTTTTATATTCTTCAGAGCGCGAGCAATTCAATGCGCGCGACTCAATTTGGCGCCGACGGTGACATACCCGTTCCTTCTGCTTATATGCCCTGACGGCGGATTGATCGTTGGCCTGCGAAATGAAGCAAACTCGCTTTGCCGCCCATATCCATTTTCCACCTCCGGCCAACATTTGAGAGAGTGGTCACAATTACACGATTTTGGGCTTTAGTTCCATTCGTGAAAATCCAAGGGTTGGTAATTTTGGCGGCTCTGACCGCTAGCGTACTGACCGGCGGTAATTGACCACGTATGCTATCCAGACATTGGTGCGAAGTCACGTTATGGGGGCAAACCGAACATGAAACTGAACGAATTGTTACTTGAGGAATTGGAGCGCGAGGTTGAACGCTCGCGGCGCATGTTGGAACAAGTGCCTGTGGGTAAATACGATTGGAAGCCACATGAACGGTCGATGATCTTTGGCTATCTGGCCGATATGGTGGCTTCGATCCCAATGTGGATCGCCCTGCAGGTAGATCAAGACCAGCTGGATATTGCACCGGTCGCCGGCAAAATGAAGCAGGTAAAGAAGGAAACGAAAGAAGAACTGCTCAAGGGTCTAGACGAATCGGCCACCACTGCGCGAAAAGCTTTAGAAGCGACCACAGACGAGCACCTAAAGACCAATTGGCAGTTGCTTGCGAGCGGTGAAGTTGTGATGGAGGCGCCGCGCTATATCATGATCCAAGACACGATCAGCCACTGGTCTCACCACCGGGGACAAATGACCGTCTATCTGCGGCTGATGGGCGCCAAAGTACCGGCGATCTTCGGACCGTCCGCGGATGACAGCAGTTTCAGTTGAGCGGATCTAGTCAAAACTAGAAAATTACGGAGCCCGAGTTGAGAAATTATCAACTCGGGCTTTTGCGCCTAACCGGTCCTCTGCGGTTATGGCGAATGAAAGACTAAAGTTTTGTCCGCAACCGCCGATAAACTAACCGGACCGATTCCCTAGCTCCGCGCCGGGCCAGAAAGTTCAGAGTCACCATTATGCGAACCTTTTTGTTTTTACTTACATTCACCGTGCTCAGTATTGCGTTGTGCGCCGGCGAACTGACTTCTGTAAGCCACGCGGCCGATCTTGACTCCGTTGTGCGACGTGTATCCGACGGGCGGGTTTTTGACTCGCCGCAAACCGCCCGCACCACAGTTACCGTGACCGGTAGAGTATTTGCGTCAGACCGTGCGGATAGCTTGGGCGTGGCGAGTGCGAAAGTTTCACTAACCGATATTGACGGAAACGTACGCACCACGCTGACCAATCCGTTCGGCTACTACCGTTTCTTTACCGTGGTCGGGGAGATCTGCGTGATCGAGGTCAACCACAAGCGATTTGAATTCAATATGCAAGTAGTCGCCCTAACCAACGACGTAGTGAACTTGAACTTCACGGCCGTTGCTCATTGAAAATAGGGCACGCTTTTACCGGTGGACCACGTCGGAGCCGGGCAGCGCGACGAAATTAAGCTCGGTCAGATCGCCCGTCAACATCACCACTTGTGTCGGCTGGTCGAATTGGAAAGATTTGGCTCGCACGGTAAGCGTATAATTTTAGATGATTCGTTGGCGGGGATCGCAACCTCTCGTTAACCGAGCGTGTAAATTCCAGTTTCCGGATGATAGGTATACCAGTCGAACCAGAAATCTTTCAGGGCCGTGATCTTGGTTAATTGCTTGCCTTGCAGCGGGCCGCTTACGCAGATACCGGTGAAGTCCCATTCGCTGCCGGTTTCAGCGTCGGCCAGTATCAACGGATTCGTGTCCGGCTTGGCAAAGAATTCAAGTTTGCAGCCATCGACGGTTCGATCGAATGCCCTCACCGACTGACCGTCTGAATCCAAAACCACCATCACCGGTGATCCACCGAGGGTATCAATGATCGGGCTCTGCTTCTGCAAGGCAGAAAATGGATATGCTTTTGCCGTACCGTTGATCATGAGACCGATGACCAGTGCCCGCGGTTCTAACCGTTTATCCGGCGCGACCTCAACGCGCACCGGCATTCGCGCGACGTCTTTCTCCCACGGATCGTAACCGCCGGCCGCCGCGATCTTCGCCTCGGGTTGCAATACCCGGCCGCGCGGCTGCTCAACTTTCCACCGCGCAAACGTTAATTCATCCGAATAGACCGCCTTTAGTTTTTTGCCCTTCATGGGACCCTGGATCGCCAGGCCGGTGATCTGTTGCCACCAGGAACCGGTCTCTTCATCGCGCATGATGAAGTTCTGGTTATTGATCCCCGCGAGGTGGAAGGTCAAAACTCGGCCATCAATTGTTGATTCCCACACCAGACCGGTGTGACAGAGCGTTCAATAGGTGGCCGTGATCGGCGTACCTCCGACCACATCTTGCGCGATGTGGTGATAAGCCATTATGCGCACCGGATAGGCCGCGGATTCGCCATTTCGCGTCACCGCCAAAACCATATCGTTGGGCGTAAGGAATTTATCGTCAGCGATCGCGGCGTATTGCGAATTCGCGAGCGGATTGAACATCCATTCGAAGTGGTTCTGCCGCGCCAGCCACGTGAAACCAAACAGCACCAACAGCGGAAGGATCAACAGAGCCCTGCGCCACCAACGCATCCCCCGCCACAACCAGGCCAATAAAAGCACTGCGATTACCGAAAAAAGAAATGTGACTGCCGGCGACCAACTCTTCATGGCGTAGGAGATCACTACGCCGCGCTGCGTTTGGGCCTTGAATGGTTGGATCACAATGACGGGAGTGATGACTAGGATAACGGCCACGACTACCAGCAACAAAAGTAACAGAACGGCCAGCCAGCGCTTGGTGCGAGCAGAGCCAGATGATTCTGTTAGTGCTGATTTGGTATCCATTAGGTTTGAATTGTAATGCACCCGCGATCGGGTCCAACGACTTGACGGGGTACTGCATAATATCAAAAAGCCATTCCTGACCCCATTAATCAATGGTGGGGGCTACGGTTTCTGTCACTCCTAGCTAAAAAGCATGGCTCCGCTCTTTAGTTGTTCGGCGTCTTTATTGGTCCGGTACGCATTGTTTTCCGCCTAATGAAGGTGCCTTCTTGGGGAACGCCGGACATGGTCCTCCAATTGATCCTGTCGGTGGAAAACTCAAACGATTTGAAATGGATTGGGCGAGAAATACGGTCACCGAAAAAGCGCAAATCGGGCTGATCGAGAACGCCAAAATGAAGGTGATAGCATTCCTTACATTCTTTCATTCCGGTACCACCAAGACCGCCCACTTTCTGTCCCGCGGTTACCTTGGGATAGGTAACCGGAATCGTGCCGTTATCGATCGCCGCGAAATCGGATGCCGTAACGGTGAACGGCTGTTTTGGGCTGGGCCAGGGAAAGAGGGCGGGAAAAGTATCCTTCATGAGATGGTAATACACCGAGTACTCGCTAGGCCCATGCCGAATGATCGTCGCGTTGGGCACTTCACTGCCGTCACCTTCCACGAAGTTCCAATTTGCATGCACGGCAGTGCCATCAGCGATTGACACTAGGGGCTGTCCCTGTCCCAGACGCTTGTTGAGTAGGTCCGTCGCCCGAAAATTCCCGCTCGCCGTGCGAAGGTTCAATGGGTCAATTCTTTGGCCCGCATAGATGAGATCCCAAGTAAAGGCAAAACGGTCCCAGTGGTGCGAGTTTCCCGAGTTCCCCTGCACAACGTAATATTCGGCCTCATAGGGAATGGGCAATTCATACGCGACGGACTGTACGGGAACCGGCATTTCATATTGGTCGCTCGGGCTTCGGGTTGGGGACACCTGAACATTTACCGCGTTGCCTTCGATGACCGGTACCTGAGACTGCGCATTCATGACCTCATTAGGCGAATCGAAGCTCCAACCCCACTTCAACCCCGCCTCAGAACCCGTCAGGGACGTAAGCGCAGCGTAGCTCTTGACCTCGACCGGCGTGAGCGCCTGGTCGAATACTGCGACATCGTCAATCAGGCCGTAAAATTGTGAAAGTTTGTCAGACTGCGCGATCCGCCCAATAGAGATCTCACCTGAGGCGCGAAAACCGGAGTCCGGAATCGTCCCCATCGGAACACCGTTCAAGTACACGGTCCAACCCTTGGCTGGTACAAAAACGACGGCGAGATGGTTCCATTCATTGATTCGGAGCGATCCTTCAGCAACGTACTTTTCTAGCGTGGAACCAACGATCAAACCTACCGCCGGTTTGGCCCAGGACGGTGAATCCTTTGTGTCCTTTGTGACCAACCACTGACCGACCGCGAAATCACCGGCCGGACTCCTGACGCCAAGGACCGCTCCAAAGTGCGGCACGCGGTAAATCGGGAAGAACCGCACGCTCACACTGAACCCGGATGCGCTAATTGCGTAGAGGTTATTCCCCAACTTCACCCGCGATTGCCAGCGCGTGGAAAAGGCCATCGGGACTGGCAGTGGCTTGACTACGCCCACTGGACTCACGGTGACGGGACATTTCGGTGCTGAATTGCCGGCCATGACGAAAGAGGACACAATGACGAAAAACCCTAGAATGAACCCCATGATTAGCGCAGGTTTAAGCCTACCAACTGCAACCGAGGATGAAATCACCGTTCTGTGTCTCCTTATTCTGTGTCGTCGTCCGGATTCTGTGTCGTCGTCCGGGCAAATAAATTTGTGCCTTGCAACGGTTGAGCTGACCGGGCCAGGCGACCAGCGGCAAACTTCGCCCCTCCGCACAAGTTAAAGAATCCCGACGTCTGGGCCGCCGGTCGAAACGGTACGATGAAAGGAGGGTTCAAAGCGTCAGTTTTGATTTTCGGCGCCAGCGCTGCAACGCCCGATCGGTTTATCACTAGCGGTAGAGCATGGGCTCGATCGAGATGCAAATTTCGAGGATCATTTTAGCCTTAACCATCGCGTTCTTCGAATCATTGCACTCGCGTAGGGAGTGCGGAGCGCCCAGAATAAAACATCTGTCTAACTGTGCCAAGATTATTGCAGTCGGTCTTCCTCATCGGGTTCAGCATCCGGGACCTTGGCTAGAACCTGTAAGAACTTTTCCCGGCTGCCGGATGCGGCTCGCTTCTCCAAATAATCGACAGTCATCCACGCCGCCGCCTTTTCCGCCATTGCCGAGGCGATAAATTGATCTAATGTAATGCCTTCTTTGTCTGCCAACGCCCGAACTTGTCTCAACAATGATTCCGGAACGACAATGTTTTCCAAAGTGCTCATGTTAACTCTCCGAGCTTCCGAATGAATTCTCCAGGCGTAATCGCCCGTATCCCAAAGCTCTCGACTCCGACAAAATCCTTTACATTGAATGTAATGATGAAATCGCAGTTGCTTTCCACGGCCAATTCTACAATGAAATCATCATCGGAATCACGCAAAAGCGGTCGCCACAAATAGAAGATTTCGCGAAGCTCAGCCGCCCGGCACAAATAGTCGAGAACATCATCGACCTCTGAGCCGGCTAGAACCAGGTGGGTGCTCGGTCGTTTCAACACCTCCTCGTATTCAAAAACCAACGCCACCGAAAGGTTGACCTGCCAACGTGCGTCGCCTACCAAAGAGAGCAATCTGTAAGAAGCACCATTTTTCGAGCGTAACGCCGAAACCAGAACGTTCGTGTCGATGACAACCCGAAACATAATTTCTTCAATCGCCGAAGAAAACCATGACGATAAGCGCCCGACTTAAGTCACCCCTACTCGTTCACCTTCAAAACCGCCAGAAACGCTTCCTGCGGGATCTCGACGCGGCCGACCTTCTTCATGCGCTTCTTGCCTTCTTTTTGCTTCTCTAGCAATTTGCGCTTGCGCGAAATATCCCCGCCGTAGCATTTCGCGATCACGTTCTTGCCCATCGCCTTGACCGTTTCGCGCGCAACGACTTTGTTGCCGATGGCGGCCTGTATCGGCACTTCGAACAATTGCCGCGGGATCAGTTGTTTCATCTTTTCAGTCAACAATCGGCCCTTGGCTTGCGAGGTGCTGCGGTGAAGGATCAACGATAACGCGTCGACCGGCTCGCCGCCGACCAAAACGTCTAGTTTGACCAGATCGCTGACCCACATGCCCGAGAAGTGATAATCCAAAGACGCGTATCCACGCGAGACCGATTTCAACCGATCGTAGAAATCCAGCACGATCTCGTTCAGCGGCAATTCATACGTAAGCATGACCCGCGTCGGCGCAATATACTCGAACTTTTTCTGCACGCCGCGCTTCTCTTCCAACAGCGGCAAGATCCCTCCCAGGTAAGCATCACCCGTCAGGATCGTCGCCATGATCACCGGCTCTTCGATCTTGACGATGTTGACCGGATCCGGCATACGCGCGGGCGAATCGATCTCGACCACCTCGCCGTTGGTCAAGGTCACGCGATAGCGCACACCCGGCGCGGTCGTGATCAGGTCCAGATTGAATTCGCGTTCCAGGCGTTCTTGCACGATCTCCATGTGCAACAAACCCAAGAAACCGCAACGGAACCCAAAGCCGAGCGCGGTGCTCGATTCAGGCTCGTAGAAGAACGACGCGTCATTTAGTCGCAGCTTGTCCATCGCATCGCGCAACTCTTCATACTGGTTGGTGTCAATGGGATAAAGCCCGGCAAAGACCATCGGCTTGATCTCTTGATAACCCGGAAAAGGTTCCGTGGTGGGCCGGGCGGCTTCGGTAATGGTATCGCCGATCTGCACATCGGCAACGGCCTTTATCGACGCCGTCATAAATCCGACCTCGCCAATACTGAGAGAAGCGATCGGCGTCGGCCGCGGACGGTTGACGCCGATGGCTTCGACATAATAATCGCGCCCGGTGTTGAAGAAACGAATTTTCATCCCCGGCTTGATGGTGCCGTTGATAATGCGGAAAAGTACGATCACCCCGCGGTACGAGTCGTACCAGGAATCGAAGATCAACGCCATCAACGGCGCATCGGGATCGCCCTTCGGCGGCGGGATATATTGAACGATCGCTTCCAACACTTCCGGCACACCCAGGCCGGTCTTGGCCGAGGTCAACACCGCATTGTGCGTATCCAACCCGATCAGTTGCTCGATCTGCTCCAGGGCCTTGTCCGGCTCGGCGCCCGGCAGATCGATCTTGTTCACCACCGGGATCAACTCAAGATTGTTTTCCAGGGCCAGATAGGTGTTGGCCAGGGTCTGAGCCTCGACCCCCTGCGACGCGTCCACGATCAGCAGCGCGCCTTCGCAGGCGGAAAGGCTGCGCGAC